>NZ_JBFTNR010001034.1:0-1203 GCF_056665995.1 Stenotrophomonas sp. 05L44_2 | reverse complement strand
CACTACGGTTGAAAGAGACCTGGCCGGTCGATTCTGACCGGCCAAAACCGCACGATCCATTACTTTTTATTCCCGAATTAATTACCTTAAAGGTAATTACTTGGTGTTGCTGGAAGATTTCCTGCGCCGGCGCCGCGGCATGCCGACCGTGGCTGCACGCGGGCAACAAAAAAGCGCCTCTCGGCGCTTTCTGGGTTGCCCGGCAGGTGATGCCGGCGCTGTCTGCGATGGTGGGCCGTGATGGATTCGAACCATCGACCAAAAGATTAAAAGTCTTCTGCTCTACCGACTGAGCTAACGGCCCATGCAACATCCCTGCCTGTCGGCGGGGTGGGCATTCTACCCTACTTTGTGCGGTAGAGAGAAATCGTCGCAGTATCGGCCTGCAGTTAAACCGTTCCATGCAGCGGACGCATCTCATGCACACTCCTTCGTCCTTCGGAGCCACCGATGCGCCTGCCCTTCTTTCTGTGGGTAGTGCCGGCCTGCACGCGCTGATGAAGGTGCGCAACTACACCGCCGCCGAATACGCACAAGCAATGCTCGCCTGGCCGCACTTCTGGGCCTCGGTGCGGCCGCTGACCGCCAACGCCCGGCAGGCCAGCGCTACGCTGGAGCGGGATCTGGCTGCGTTCCGCAGGCTTTACCCCGCCCTGCGCCCGGCCAGCATCACCTATGCGGTGGGCGTGCTGCGCACAGGCGGCACCACGCTGGGGAAGCAGGTGCTGATCGGCGCGGAAATGGCACTCGGCGATGCAAGCGTGGATGTCAGCGAACTGCCGGAGCCGTTGCGCAGTCGCCTGCGGGCCTTCTACGACAGCGCGCCCGGCGCGAACAACGCGCAGAACAACCTGCATGAGTACGTGCACACCCAACAGCGCGAGACTACGGGATCGCTCGCACAGTACGCGGTGCGCGAAGGCGTGGCCGAGTACATTGCCGAGCGGATCAGCGGTCGCCGCCCGGCACTGCCGCTGTACACCTATGGCCCGTTGCACGAATCGGAGATCCGCGCTCGCTTCAGAGCGGAGATGGATGGCGATGCGCTGGACAACTGGCTGTACAACAACGCCCGCAGCCCGTTCGGGGTGAGTGATGTGGGGTACTACGCTGGTTACCGCATCGCGCAGGAGTACATGCGGCAGCAGCCGGATGAGCAGGCGGCGATCGCGCGGATGATCGAGCTGGATTACAGCGATCCGC
>NZ_JBFTNR010001033.1:0-1236 GCF_056665995.1 Stenotrophomonas sp. 05L44_2 | reverse complement strand
CACTACCCTGTTCAGCGCGTCATCCGGATAATCGCGCGGTGAGTACCGAACCTGACACCCTCGCCGCGGGCGAGACTGAAACCGCGCCCCTGCAGCTGCTGCACCTGGATGAACGGCTGGCCGTGGTCAACAAGCCGGCCGGGCTGATGGTCCATGACAGCAAGCTGGCCCGTGGCGAAGATGATTTCCTCGCCGATCGCCTGCGCGAGCAGCTGGGCCGGCCGATCTTCCTGGTCCATCGCCTGGATCGCGCCACCAGCGGCTGCCTGTTGCTGGCCTTCGACCGTGATACGGCCAGTGCGCTGGGCAAGTCGTTGATGGGCGGCGAGGTGAGCAAGGATTACCTGGCCATCTGCCGCGGCTGGCCGGCCGAGGAGGCCTGGCAGGTCGACCACGATCTGGATGGCGGTCCCGGCAAGCCGGTGAAGAAGCCGGCGGTCACCGACTTCCAGCGCCTGGCTACCGGCGAACTGTCGGTACCGGTGGGCGAGTTCACCAGCTCGCGCTATGCACTGCTGCGCTGCCAGCCGCTGACCGGGCGCTTCCGGCAGATCCGCCGCCATCTCAAGCACCTGTCACATCACCTGATCGGCGATACCAGCCATGGTGATGGCCGGCACAACCGCAACTTCCGCATGCAGGGTGTGCACCGCATGCTGCTGCACGCCGAGCGCCTGCGCTTTCCGCATCCGGATGGTGGCACGGTGGATGGCCATGCCCGGCGGCTTCTGCGATGAAACGGCCGCGCTTCGCGCTCGCCGGGCATGGCCCGGCGCTACCGCCTCACTTCTTTTCCGGCTCGTTGACGATCGCTTCCAGATCCTTCTGCAGATCGGCGAACAGCGGCTGCATGCGCGTCTGGATCGCCACCATCACGTTCTGCATCAGCGCCGGGGTCTTGTCGAGCAGGCTCTGGCCGGCCGGGCTCTCGTAGAACTCGGCCATGGCCAGCACGTCTTCCTTGCTGAAGGTCTTCTTGTACAGGTCCACGTACATCGGCCGCAGCTGCTGCCACGACAGTGCCTGGCGCAGGGTCTGGCTGGTACGGGCCTGGATGCGCTGCAGCTGTTCCTGCTGCTGGGCGTTGAGCTTGCGCTGTGCGGCGACCTGTTGGAACTGCTGCTGCTGCATCGCTTCGATCTGCGGCAGCATGGTGTCGATCATGCTCTGCGCACGCGAGGCCGACAGCAGGCGGTTGATGTCGCCATCGGTGGGGGCTGCGGCCAGCACCGGCGC
>NZ_JBFTNR010001032.1:0-1003 GCF_056665995.1 Stenotrophomonas sp. 05L44_2 | reverse complement strand
TCGGCAAGACCGTCAACATGATGGAACTGATCAACAACATCGCCAAGGCGCACAGCGGTCTGTCCGTGTTCGCCGGCGTGGGTGAGCGTACCCGTGAGGGCAACGACTTCTACCACGAGATGAAGGACTCCAACGTCCTGGACAAGGTCGCGATGGTGTWCGGYCAGATGAACGARCCSCCGGGCAACCGTCTGCGCGTSGCSCTGACCGGCCTGACSATGGCCGAGTACTTCCGCGACGAGAAGGACGAGAACGGCAAGGGCAAGGACGTGCTGCTGTTCGTCGACAACATCTACCGCTACACCCTGGCCGGTACCGAAGTGTCSGCACTGCTGGGTCGTATGCCGTCGGCAGTGGGTTACCAGCCGACCCTGGCCGAGGAAATGGGCGTCCTGCARGAGCGCATCACYTCSACCAARAAYGGTTCGATCACCTCGATCCARGCSGTMTACGTRCCKGCSGATGACTTGACYGAYCCGTCGCCRGCGACCACCTTCGCCCACCTTGACTCGACCGTGACCCTGTCGCGTTCGATCGCTTCGCTGGGTATCTACCCGGCGGTCGATCCGCTGGACTCCACCAGCCGCCAGATGGACCCGCTGGTCATCGGCCACGAGCACTACGACACCGCCCAGCGCGTCCAGCAGACCCTGCAGAAGTACAAGGAACTGAAGGACATCATCGCCATCCTGGGCATGGACGAACTGTCCGAAGAAGACAAGCAGGCCGTGTCGCGCGCCCGCAAGATCGAGCGCTTCTTCAGCCAGCCGTTCCACGTGGCCGAAGTGTTCACCGGCTCGCCGGGCAAGTACGTGTCGCTGAAGGACACCATCCGTGGCTTCAAGGCCATCGTCGATGGCGAGTACGACCACCTGCCGGAGCAGGCGTTCTACATGGTCGGCAGCATCGAAGAAGCGGTCGAGAAGGCCAAGAAGATGGCCGAGAAGGCCTGATGCGGCGGGGACGGGCACACGCCCGTCCCGACCGTGACACGGGGTGGGCC
>NZ_JBFTNR010001031.1:0-1013 GCF_056665995.1 Stenotrophomonas sp. 05L44_2 | reverse complement strand
CCTGCGGAAGTGATCCGACCCCTGGGGTGCTGCGATGGGGGCGGATCCCTTTCCAGCGGAAAGGGCTCTGACCCCGGCTCAGGCAATTACGGTTTGACGGCGAGGGTGACCTGGCCCAGTTCGGTGGCGCCCTGCGCGCGGCCGTTCTGTGCGGCGGTGGCCGGCCAGGTGAAGGGAATCTTCAGCAGTTCACGGCCGCCGACTTCGCGCACCGCTTCCACCACCAGGGTGTAGTTGCCCGGGGCCAGCTGCTTCAGTGCGGGCTGCTTGTCGTTGAACGACAGCGCGTGCTTGCCGGCCGGGCGGGTCGGGCCGGTCACGCCGTCCACCGGCACCTGCAGGGTGCGGCCGCTCTTGCGCCACCACTGGCGCAGGTCGGGCAGCCACTTGGTGCCATGGCCTTCGCTGTTGCTGGTCTGCTGGTACCAGACCGACAGGTTGGCGGCGACCTTCTGGTCGGCGCCTTCCAGCCACACCGCCACATACGGGCGGTGGTACTCGGCCACGTTGAGCTTGGGCACTTCGACGTTGATGTCGAGGGTGGTGGCGTAAGCCGGCGAGGTGGCCAGCAGGCCGCTGAGGGCGATGGTCAGGGTGACGCGCATGGGGCGGCTCCGGAAGAACGGATGGAAGTCACGGTGGAAGTCAGTGGATCAGCAGCAGGGCGATCAGCAGCGGGATCATCAGGCCCAGGCCGACCAGTGGCCAGGTCATGCGTCGCTGCCGCGCATGCAGGTGCAGCAGGAACAGGCCGGTGATGCAGAACACCAGGCAGGCGACGGCGAACACGTCCAGGAACCAGCCCCATGCGGGGCCGGCATTGCGGCCCTTGTGCAGGTCGTTGAGATAGGACACCGCGCCGCGCGAGGTGGATTCGTACTCCACCGCGCCGGTTTCGCGGTCGATGCTCAACCAGGCGTCGCCGCCGGGGCGTGGCAGTGACAGATAGATTTCCTCGGCCGACCATTCGGCGGGTCGACCGCCGATGGAGATGCCCAGCTGACCGTCGAGCC
>NZ_JBFTNR010001030.1:0-1018 GCF_056665995.1 Stenotrophomonas sp. 05L44_2 | reverse complement strand
CCACCACGTCGGCCGAATCATAGGACGGGACGATGTCGTAGCCTTCCGAGCGCAGCTGGGTGAGGATGCGCTCGGAATCGACGAGGGCCTTCGGGCAGCCAAGGCTGACGAAGCCGACTTTGGGGTTCAGCTGGGACATGGAATCGCGGGACTCTGGGGGCCTGGGCCCCTGCCGGCATGGCAGGGGGACCTGGGGGCCGGGGCCTGAAAGGGCGCCAGTATACCGGGGTTGGGCCACGGTCCCTGAACTGCCGCGACAGTCCCTTCTCCGCCCCAGGCCGAGCTTTCAGGGCAAGGCGACGGGCAATTCGTCCACTTCCACCGGCTCGAACCGGTATAGAGCGCCGAACTTCAGGGCATAGGCATCGGCCGGCGCTACCGGAATCACCATCTGCGGCAGAACCGCCTCCCCCTCCGCACGGAAGTGCAGGTTGACCACGCCGGGCTGCTCCACGGCGCGGGTAAGCAGGACAAGTCGGGCATTGAATTTCATGAGAACTCCAGGAAAAAAAGCGGCCGCTTTCACCGGCGGCCGATACGGTTGAAACCCGCGGCACCTGCCGGGGACGGCAGGCACCGTGTCACCACACACCCATACGCACGCGCAGGCGTCCGGCCTCGTCGAAGACACGCCAGTTGCCGTCGCTGTACTCGGTACGCYGGCCGCCGCCCGGTGCGCTGACGCTGAACGCATCGGCCACCACGTCGAAGCGCGAGACCTGTCCATTGGAGGCCAGCTGCACGCCCCCCACCCTGCCGTCGGCGCGGACATTGACCGACCACTGCGCGGATGACTCGGTGCCACCGGCCGACCAGGTCGGCGGCGTGGTTGCTGCCGCATCCACCTGGCTGAGCATCGGGCGGAACATCCAGAAATAAGGCGTGTCCTCACCGGTACCGATCACGATGACGCGGAAGCGCGCGGATGCCGTATTAGCGGGCGCCTGCGTTATCAGGAATGGCCGCGACACCCTGTCCAGCGTGATTGGGATTCCCGTGTTGTTGCGGACGCCCGGAC
>NZ_JBFTNR010001029.1:0-1018 GCF_056665995.1 Stenotrophomonas sp. 05L44_2 | reverse complement strand
ACGTGGAAGTGGCCGATGTGGTCGATACCAACATGGACTACATGTACAGCGACGGCGAGTACTGGCATTTCATGGACCCGGAGACCTTCGAGCAGGTGCAGGCCGACAAGGCCGGCATGGGCGGCGCCGAGAAGTGGCTGAAGGGCGAGGAGTCCTGCATCGTGACCCTGTTCAACGGTTCGCCGATCTTCGTGCAGCCGCCGAATTTCGTTGAACTGAAGATCACCGAGACCGATCCGGGCGTCCGCGGTGACACCTCGGGCGGCGGCGGCAAGCCGGCCACCCTGGAAACCGGCGCCGTGGTGCGCGTTCCGCTGTTCGTCAACCAGGATGAAATCATCAAGGTCGACACCCGTTCGGGCGAGTACTCCTCGCGCGTCAAGTAATCCGGCGCAGCCGGATTACGGTAGTGCCGGCCGCTGGCCGGGTACGCGCCATCGCATTCGCGCTGGCGCTCCCACGATCCGCCATGGCGGATCGTGGGCCCCCACTCACCAGCATCCACACCCCGCCGCTTCGCGGCCGCCCCTGACTCAGGGGCTTGCCTTCCAGAAGCCCAGCGGTAGCCGTTTGACCGGTGATCAGTCGCCAGGTCGGAGCCAAGGCTACGTATGGTCCTTCCCCCAGCCAGTGAGCCCGCATGAGCGATAGCCCGCACCTCCCCGAAGCCTGCGACCTGCTCATCGAAGCCGGTTATGTCGTTCCGATCGAGCCGCATGCGGTGGTGCTGGAAGATCATGCCGTGGCCATCCGTGGCAGCGAGATCGTGGCCATCCTGCCGCGCGCCGAAGCGCGTGCGCGGTTCCGCGCCACCCAGGTTGTCAGCCGCCCAGAGGCGGCGCTGATGCCGGGCCTGGTCAACGCACATACGCACAACCCGATGACCCTGCTGCGCGGCGTCGCCGACGACCTGCCGCTGATGACCTGGCTGCAGCAGCACATCTGGCCGGTGGAAGCGGCGGTGATCGGTCCCGAATTCGTGGCCGACGGCACCACCCGTGCCATCGCCGAGATGCTG
>NZ_JBFTNR010001028.1:0-1019 GCF_056665995.1 Stenotrophomonas sp. 05L44_2 | reverse complement strand
GCCCGGTGGTGGTGGCGTTGCCGATACCGCCTATTCGCTGGCTGCGCCTCGCAACCGCGTGCGCGCCTATGAGCCGCTGGGCCTGCTGTTCGGCTCCACGCGCGTGGCGCCCGATCTGATCAGCCGTCCCTATACGTGGTTCGAGGACGACGAACAGTTCGTCGGCATGACCCTGAGCCCAGGCATCAATGTCGGCCGTGTCGAGGCCCTGCAGAACGGTGAGTCACCGCTGTCCAGCTATGAGGGGGTGCGCACCTGGTTCCGAGGCTTCCCGCAGATGCCGGACGAAGCGATTCCGCTCTACAGCAACGCGGATGTGATCGAAGGCGCTCTGTTGCTGGATACCGGCAGCGACGCCAAGCATGTGGCCAGCCCGTGGGTGGAGCGCACCAGTTCGGCCGAGACGCTGCGCCTGCAGGTGAACGTGGAATTCCGTCTGTGGGACACGACCTCCAAGGGCAAGGACAAGGACAACCGCGAGCAGCTCCAGATCCAGTACCGCCCGGTAGGCACCACCAACTGGCAGTTGTTCGGCAACTACAACCTTGTGGGGCGCACGCAGAAAGCCCGTCGGGTGAGCTACGGTCGCGATGTGGAGCTTGGCCAGTACGACGTGCGTGTGCGCGTGGCTGGACAGAACACCGATGGCAGCGGTGCGCAGGCGAACTTCACCTGGACCACGCTGGTCAGCGTTCAGCGTGACGATGCCAGCCATGCCGGCATTCCCGCGATCGGCCTGCAGATGAAGGCCTCCGGCCAGCTCAACGGCACCCCGGATGAAATCCGCTGCGTGGCCCATTCGCGGCCGATCCCGGTGTGGAAGGGCGATGCGGTTGGCTGGGTGACCGAGGAGACCAGCAACCCGGGCGCGCAGATTCTGGCCTACGTGCGTGGCATCAACGACGAAAATGGCAAGCGCATCGCAGGCCTGGGCATGGCGGATCGACGCATCGACATTGAAAGCCTGAAGGCCTTCATGTTGCATTGCGCAGACAATGCGCTTGGCTATGACTACTGGC
>NZ_JBFTNR010001027.1:0-1020 GCF_056665995.1 Stenotrophomonas sp. 05L44_2 | reverse complement strand
GCACCGGCATGCGCACCAGCCGGCCTGGTGGCAGGAACAACGGACGCGCGCCGCCCACACCGCTCACGCGCACGGCGGCGATGCTGTCCAGGGCGCTGGCGTCCTGCACTTCAGCGCGGTGCGACTGGTAGGCGGAAATCGGCAGCAGCCGGCGCTCGCCCAGCTTCAGTCGCTGTCGACGCAGCCCGCCCACCTGCAGCTCGGCGGCAACACCGCTCAGGTCCAGGTCGTCGGTGTCATCCACCTGCACTGCCAGCCCCGCGGCGGCGCCAACGCCAGCGCCCCAGTACACGCCGCGCTTGCCGATGGCCAGGCCGGAACTGTGCGTGGCGCTGTACGCCACTTCGTTGCCACCCTGGTGCTGGTAGCGCGACACCGTGGCACCGGTCTGGCCGATGCGGTTCTGCAGCTGGGTACTCAGCGTGGCGCTGTAGCGCTCGTTGTTGTTGCCGCGCAGTTCGCCCGATACCTCGCGGTACTGATCCTCGTATTCCTGGCGCAGCGTCTTCCCGGCGCTGTAGTTGATGTCCGGCCGCGCATGCTGTGGTTGCCGCACGTCCACGCCATAGCGTCGCTGCGAACTGCCGCGGTCATCGTGCTGCAGGCGGTTGAGGCTGAAATTGAGGTAGATGCCGCGGTCACGTCCATCGCGCAGTCCACCGCCGCTGGTCTGCTGCCACACGCCGATGCGGCTGGAGACACTGAACTCGCCCCAGCGCTGGCTGCGGCTGTAGCTGGCCTGCCAGGTGCGGCTGAGCTGCGGTATGCGCGTGGGCTGTGGCATCCACGGCGGCAGCAGCGGGTCAAGCCCGGCCAGCGGATCATCATCCAGCCCCGGCCGCACGGTGCCTGCACGCCAGGTCTGGCGGCGCGTATAGGCCACGTAGGCGTTGCCGCCGGCCACCGGCAGCGCCATCGAGGCGCTGAGCGAATCGGCGCAGCCGAGCCGGTCGCGGGCGTCATCCTCGAACTGGCAGGCACGGCCGCGCATGCGCTGGTGGTACACATTCCACGAAGCAC
>NZ_JBFTNR010001026.1:0-1023 GCF_056665995.1 Stenotrophomonas sp. 05L44_2 | reverse complement strand
GGGTCCGCCACCGGGTTGAGGGTGGATTCGCGGATCGTGATGTTGCCGGCCAACGGCCGGCACCACCGTTCTCACACCCGGCGTTCACAACGGCGCTGCGACGCTGCGGCCATCCCCCACAGGAGCCGCGCATGCGCCGGATGCTCTTGCCTGCCTGCCTGCTGCTGGCCGCGACGCCTTTCTCGGCCGCCGCTGTCGAAGCCTGCGATGTCCCACCGCGTTTCGGCCTGAGCCCATTGGCGGTCGCCATCCGCAACACCGCCTGCAACGAGCATCGGCTCTGGTATCGCCCCTTCATCGACCGTGACGGCCGCGCCGCCAGCCTCAGTGTCACCGAGGCCGAAGGCGATCATCTGGCCGACAACGGCCTGATCGCCTGGCAACGGGTCACCAGCTACTGGCGCGAAAGCGGCACGCTCAACGCGCTGGGCAGCCAGCCCGGCGCCAGCAGCTGCTTGGCGCCGCTGGGCACGCGTTACACCGACAGCGATTGCCGCGCCTTCCTGATCGACAATCCGTGGTCGGCGGCCTTCATTTCCTGGGTGATGGTGCGTGCCGGCGTACCCGGCTTCAATACTTCCCCACGCCATATCGACTACATCCGCGCCGCCTACCAGGCGGGCCCTTCCGGCGTGCCCTACCGCCTGGTGGACCCTGCCACCGCCAAGCCTGCGCCGGGCGATCTGCTGTGCTTCCTGCGCGACCGCAGCAGCACGCTCAGTTACAGCGGATTGGTGCAGGCCCTGGGCAACGGCTCGGTCGGCCATTGGAAGTCGCATTGCGAAGTGGTGGTGGCGGCCAACCTCGGTGGCGACCAGACGCTCTACCTGGTGGGCGGCAATGTCATGAACACCGTGGCGATGCGCCTGCTGCAACTGGATCGCACCGGCACGATCAAGCTGCCGCCGCCGCGCGAGCGCGACACCACCGGCATCGACCCGACCTGCACCCCGGGCCGTGAGGACGAATGCAGCTTCAACCGGCAGGATTGGGCCGCGCTGCTGCAGTTGAATGCCACTGCGC
>NZ_JBFTNR010001025.1:0-1023 GCF_056665995.1 Stenotrophomonas sp. 05L44_2 | reverse complement strand
GCTCCAGCCTGGGCGCCTACATCTCCGCCATCGCCTCGCTGCAGGTGCCGGTGRCCGGCCTGTTCCTGATGGTGCCGCCCACCACCATGGGCCCGATGCCGGCGCTGGATGCCGCGCCGGTGCCGACCACGGTGGTGCAGGCCTGGCATGACGAGGTGGTGCCGGCCGCCGGAGTCATCGCCTGGGCGCAGGCGCGCTCGGCGCAGCTGCTGCTGGTGGACGATGGCCATCGCCTGGAGCACCACGTGGAAGCCTCTGCGCAGGCCTTCGAGCGCCTGCTGCGGCAGCTGTGAAGCCCGGGCGCACGGCGCGCCCGCCCGCATTGACTACAATGGCAGCCCCGCCGCCCCCGGCGCGGGCCTGCCGGCCGTGTCCACGGCCCTCCCTTCCGAATGGCCCGGCCCCCTGCCGTGCCTGACCACCTGCGAACCGATCCCGTGAAATTTTTTGTCTCCTGCGCCAAGGGCCYGGAATACCTGCTTGCCGATGAGCTGTCGGCCCTGGGCCTGGAAAAGGCCACTGCCACCATCGCCGGCGTCAACGCCGATGGCGAACTGGAGCAGGCGCTGCGGATCGTGATGTGGTCGCGGCTGGCCAGCCGCGTGCTGTGGCCGATCGACGAATTCGAATGCCCGGACGAGCAGGCGCTGTACGACGGCGTGCGTGCGCTGCCGTGGCACGAACACATCAAGCCGGAGATGACCCTGGCGGTGGACGCGCATGTGTCCGGCGACAAGATCACCCATGCCCGTTTCGCCGCGCAGCGGATCAAGGACGCCATCGTCGACCGCATGCGTGACGAAGGGCTGGAGCGCCCTTCGGTCAACACCGACCTGCCGGACGTGCGCGTCAACCTGTCGCTGCGCAAGGGCCGCGCCTCGCTGTCGATCGACCTCGGCGGCGGCCCGCTGCATCGCCGCGGCTGGCGCGGTGCGGCGCATGACGCGCCGTTGAAGGAAAACCTGGCTGCCGCGCTGCTGATGCGCGCGCAGTGGCCGCGCCTGCACGCTGCCGGTGGCGGCC
>NZ_JBFTNR010001024.1:0-1024 GCF_056665995.1 Stenotrophomonas sp. 05L44_2 | reverse complement strand
GTCGAGGAACAGGCCGGTATCCAGGTAATCGAACAGGTTCACCTGCAGCAGCGCGTTGTTCTCGCGCACCACGAGGAACTCCTCGCGCTGCTCGAAACGGCCGTACTTGCTGCCGCCCTTGCCACGTTCACGCGATTTCATCGATACCTGTTCCGGCGGGACGCCGAACACCTCGCGCGCAGCGGCCAGCAATTCATTGCGGCGGCGGCGCACGTCGTTCTCGGGAATCGCAGCGGGTGCAGCGTATTCCTGTACATGCAGGAACGTGCGGCGCTGGCCGCCATCTTCCTCGTACACGTCGATGGCCGCTGCGTATTCCGGCAGATCGGCATCGTAGGCACGGAAACAGGTGATGCCTTCGCGCGCGCGCCAGCTCTTGAACTTCTTCAGGTTCTTGCGCAGGCGGTTGGCCACCATCTGCGCGCCTTCGCTCAGCTCGCGCACCTGTGCCGGGTCGCGGCCCGGCACCGCGATCGGATCGCAGACGATCAGTGCGCATTCCAGCGCACCATTGAACATCTGGTACTTCTTGCCCGCACGCAGGCCGGTGGCGAAGGCCAGTTCGTCATTGCCGCACAGCAGGCTGGCGCGCCACTGCGGCACGGCCTTCTGCAGGGCATTGCCCAGCTTGCGGTACAGCGCCGGATCGGCGGCCAGGCGCTCGTCATACGGCGGGTTGCAGACCACCGCGCCGATCTCCTGCTCCGGGGTGGGCAGGTCAGCCACATCGGCGCGGGTGAAGCGGATGGCATGGGCGACGCCGGCAACTTCGGCGTTCTCGCGCGCGGCCTGTATCGCCACCGGGTCGATGTCGCTGCCGTGGATGACCGGCTTCAGCGCGGCAAGGCCGGCCGCTTCGCGATCACGCGCTTCGCTCTGGATGGTTTTCCAGGCAGCCTTGTCGAAGCCCAGCCAGCGGCTCGGCGGCAGGCTGCCATGGCGCATCAGGCCGGGGGCGACATCGGCCGCCATCAGCGCGCCTTCGATCAGCAGGGTGCCGCTGCCGCACATCGGGTCCAGAAGG
>NZ_JBFTNR010001023.1:0-1027 GCF_056665995.1 Stenotrophomonas sp. 05L44_2 | reverse complement strand
GCCAGCGGCACGATGTCGCCGGGGCGGTCGGCCAACGGCGGCAGCGTCAGTTCCACCGTGTTGAGCCGGTAGTACAGGTCTTCGCGGAACGTACCTTCGCGGATCATCGCCGGCAGGTCGGCATTGGTCGCGCTGACCACGCGCACCTTGACCTGGCGTTCGCGGTTGGAGCCCAGGCGTTCGAAACGTCCTGTCTCCAGCACACGCAGCAGCTTCATCTGCCCACCCAGCGACAGGTTGCCGATCTCATCCAGGAACAGCGTGCCGCCGTCGGCTGCCTCGAACTTGCCTTCGCGCGCCTTGTTGGCGCCGGTATAGGCGCCGGCCTCGGCACCGAACAGTTCGGCCTCGATCAGTTCGGAGGGCAGGGCGCCACAGTTCACCGCCACGAAGGGGCCCTTGGCCACCAGCGAGTTGGCCTGGATGATCTGCGCGATCTTCTCCTTGCCCGCGCCATTGGGGCCGGTGATCAGCACCGGCAGCTCAGAGCGCGCGACCTGGCACGCCAGGGCGATCACCCGCTCGCTGGCGGGGTCGGCGAACACTGCACCACACAATGCGTACTTGTCTTCCAGCGCATGCCGCTGGCGCTGTTCGCGCTGGCGTCGCTGGTCCAGTTCGCGCCGCGCTTCGGACAATTCCAGCAGGTTGTTGACCGTGGTCAGCAGCTTGCGGTCATCCCAGGGCTTGGCCAGGTAGTCGGCGGCACCGGCCTTGACCAGGTCCACCGCGCTGCTCAGGTGGGTCCAGGCGGTCAGCAGGATCACCGGCAGATCGGGGTGGCGTTCGCGGATCTGTGCGAACAGCGCCTCGCCTTCCTCACCGGAGGTGGTGTCCTCGCTGAAATTCATGTCCTGGATCACCAGGTCCACCGGCTGCGATTCCAGCAGCGCCAGCCCTTCGGCCGGGCTCTGCGCCAGCAGGGTGTCGATGTCATGCAGGGAGAACAGCACGTCCAGCGCGGTACCCACGCTGGCGTTGTCGTCGATGATCAGGATCGCAGGCATGGGTCGCAAAGAGGGTAGCG
>NZ_JBFTNR010001022.1:0-1030 GCF_056665995.1 Stenotrophomonas sp. 05L44_2 | reverse complement strand
CCCTGAAGGAGCTGATCGAGCGCACTGCGTTCGCGATGGCCCAGCAGGACGTGCGCTAYTACCTCAACGGCCTGCTGTTCGACCTGCGCGGAGATGCGCTGCGCACTGTCGCCACCGACGGTCATCGGCTGGCCCTGTGCGAAACCGATCTGGCCAAGCCCAGCGGTTCCAAGCGCCAGATCATCGTGCCGCGCAAGGGCGTGACCGAGTTGCWGCGCCTGCTGGAAAGCGGTGATCGCGAGATCGAACTGGAAGTCGGCCGTAGCCACGTTCGCGTGAAGCGCGACGATGTGACCTTCACTTCGAAGCTGATCGACGGTCGCTTCCCGGATTACGAGGCAGTGATTCCGATTGGTGYCGACCGCGAGGTGAAGGTTGATCGCGAAGCACTGCGTGCCTCGCTGCAGCGTGCTGCGATCCTGTCCAACGAGAAGTACCGCGGCATCCGCGTGGAAGTTTCGCCGGGCAACCTGAAGATCAGCGCGCACAACCCGGAGCAGGAAGAAGCCCAGGAAGAGATCGAGGCCGACACCACGGTCAGCGACCTGGCCATCGGCTTCAACGTGAACTACCTGCTGGATGCCCTCTCCGCCCTGCGCGACGAAGAAGTGATCATCCAGCTGCGCGATTCCAATTCCTCGGCGCTGGTGCGCGAATCCAGCAGCGAGAAGTCGCGTCATGTGGTGATGCCGTTGCGTCTCTGACAGCTGCGCCGTTCCACGTGGAACACATGGACGCCCGGGATCTCCCGGGCGTCTTTTTTTGTTCCACGTGGAGCATCGTTGCGAATGCTTACCGCCGCCCTTGGCGGCTCCTGCAGATGAGAGAATCCACGTTGCCCTGATGGGTTGTCGGCGCATGGAACCCACGATCCCGGGAAGCCAGCTGTGGAATCCACATGCTGAGATGACGAGACACGTTGGATATGAGCACGCAGCGGGATCCGATCCAGCGGCTTCCGCTTGCGTGCTGACCTCTCTGTCCACAGGCCTCGTTCGTAGGAATTCGGCGCTTCCCTAGCTTCTAAATC
>NZ_JBFTNR010001021.1:0-1032 GCF_056665995.1 Stenotrophomonas sp. 05L44_2 | reverse complement strand
CCGAAACTGTCGTCCTGGCGCTGCTGCAGTGCTTTCCAGCCTGCGCTGTCCAGGCGCGGAGCCAGGCTCGACAGGGCGGGCTGCCCGTCGCGGTCCAGCAGGGCGTAGCCGCCGATGCCCTGGCCATCGATCATGTCCGAGGCGGCCGCACTGTCCAGCAGCAGCATCAACCACTGGCCCGGTTGCGGTCCGGCCTGTACCGGTTGTGCCAGAGCGACCCCGGCGTCGCCCGCGCGCAGCCAGTACACCGGATCGGTACCGGCAAGCGTGCCGCTGCGCTGCTGCAGTACATGCAGCGTGGGCAGGCCGGCGATGTCCACGTCGGCCTGGCCGCCGGCCAGCCAATGCGTTCCCTGCGCGTCGACCAGCAGCAGATGGGTCTGCAGGGTCTGCAGCGTGTGTTCTGCGCGCGGCGACAGCAGCAGGCGCTGGCCCGGCTTTCCACCCGGCCCGTCCAACGGCAGCTGGCGTACGCCCTCGCTGGACGGCGCCGACGGATCACCCACCACCACCGAATCGCCCAGATAGCGCAGCAGGGCCTCACGCTGGTCGAAGTAGATCTGCGCCCTGTACGCGGCGGCATTCATGTCGCGGCGGTGGCTGGAGATATCTTCGGTCAACGCGGTCAGCAGGTAGAAGCCGGTGGCGGCAGCCAGGCACAGGAACACGCACACCGTCAGCCAGCGCAGCAGCACCGAAGCGGTGGTCGGCGGTGCGACCAGGGGCAGGGAAGGGCGAGGGAATCGGAACATGCACCGATCCTAGGGACGACGGTCACCCGCCCGGAATCAGCCATGTCCTAAAAAGCGGCGCGCCCGCCGTGGAGGCCGCCGCCGGCGGGGAACCGTTCAGGCTGGGGCAGCGGCAGGCGGTCAAAAAAAGACCCCCGCCGAAGCGGGGGTCTGTGGCGAGCCAGCAGCAGGGCGTCCTTACAGCGCGCTGCCACCGAACTTGTGGGTGTACTGCAGGTTGATGGTACGGCCGACGCTGTCGAACCAGGACACGTCGTAGTACGGGTACGCCGTATAGGTC
>NZ_JBFTNR010001020.1:0-1033 GCF_056665995.1 Stenotrophomonas sp. 05L44_2 | reverse complement strand
GGGTCGGCACCGGCGCGGGCGACGTCCTCGCCGATGGAATATTTCAGGTCCGGGTAGCCCTTGAAGCCGAGCTTCTGGCTGAACTTGACCACGCTGGACTGGCTGATGCCCAGCGCGCTGGCCAGCTGCTGCGAGGAGTAGTCGCGCAGCAGGTGCGCGTTGTCGAGGATGAAGTCGGCGATGCGGCGTTCGATGGCCGACATCTGCCCGCGCTCGGTGCGGATTTTCAGCAGGGGCGGCATGCGGGGCGTCCGGGCATGTGTAGGCGCGTTGCGGTTGGTTGCGTAGAGCGGATTATGGGGTGGGTCGGGCGGGTGCCAGCCGCGAAGGGGTTACGGAGTGGAGCAAAAGCAGGAGCAAGGACATCCACGCATGGCGTGGATCTACCCGGAGCTGCAGTTGAGTCCGCCTTCAAGCGAGCCGAGCACCGCAGGTCCGGCGAGGGCGAAGAGGCGCGGGTGTCTGAGCGCAGCGAGTTCCGCGCCGTCCCTCGGCGGACCGAGGAGCGCAGGGSACCGRCGTGCGMAGCACGKCGGCTCGCGRCYGGCGGARCGYTTCTTTTGGTTACTTTTCTTTTCGCGAAAAGAAAAGTAACGCCCGACCCAACGTCAGTTGTACGCCAAGCCAGCCGCAAGGCAGAAATCAACCCAGCATCTCCAACCCCCGCACTTCGGTAATGCCCAACCCCGGCACATCGCTGATGCTGATCTCCGACTCGTTGAAGCGCACCCCGCCGCTGACCGGATCGAACTGCCCCAGCGAGGGGCCATCCAGGTCGACCTTGGTGATCACATCGCTCTTGGCTACCGCCAGGTGCACCGCTGCGGCCACGCTGATGCTGGATTCGATCATGCAGCCGATCATGCACGGCACGCCGTAGATGCCGGCGATGTCGGCAATGCGGATTGCGTTGGACAGGCCACCGGTTTTCATCAGCTTGATGTTGATGATGTCGGCGGCGCGCTGTTGGATCAGGTCCATCACCTGGCTCGGGCTGAACACGCTCTCGTCGGCCATCACCGGGGTGTTGACC
>NZ_JBFTNR010001019.1:0-1038 GCF_056665995.1 Stenotrophomonas sp. 05L44_2 | reverse complement strand
GCCACCAGGCGGTGCTGGATGCCATCGCCCTGGCCGGCTTCGGCCAGGTGACATGGGCAAAGGGCCGCCTGGGCGTGGCATGGGCCGCCGACGAGCAGCCGCTCTCCGGCGTCGTCAACATGGCGACGATCAAGAAGGGCCAGTTCCAGGTCGACTACACCCTGGCCAATGCCGCCGACGGCATCGAGTACAGCTATCTGGACCGCCGCACCTGGAAGGCGGCGACGCTACGCGTGCCGGCACCGGGTGTGGAAGTGATGCTCAACCCGGCCAAGATCACCGGCGAGGGCGTCAGCACCGAAGCCCACGCCGCGATGCTGGCGCGTTGGCATCTGGCGCAGAGCGTCTACCAGTACAAGTCGATCAGCTACAGCACCGACATCGAGCACCTGGCCTACTCGCGGTTGTCCGTGCTGGCGTTGCAGCACGACCTGACCCAGTGGGGCTTCGGTGGCCGCCTGATCGGCGCCACGGTCGATGCCGAAGGTGTGACCACGCTGCAGTTGGACGAGCCGGTGCCGCCGCCCGCGGTGGGCAGTGCGTTCATTGGCCTGCGCGTCCCGGGCGAGCGCGTCTACCGCGTACTGCGCGTGGTACCTGGCAGCGAGCCGAGCGACACCCTGGTGTTGGCGGACCCGTGGCCGGCCGACGCGTCGCTGCCTGGCAGCAGCGAGACCAATCCTGCGCACGACACCATCTGGATCTATGATTTCAAACAGACGCCGGGTACACGCGTGCGCGTGACCGGCATCCGTCCGGAGGGCGACCTCAAGGGTGCGTCAGTGGACGTGGTGCAGGAAGGGCCTGCGTTCTGGCACTACGTGCGCACCGGCCAGTACGTACCGCCGTCGAACGAATCGTCGCTGCAGACCCGCCCCATCGCCAGCAACCTGAAAGTGATCGAACGGCAGGTCAGTCAGGGCGGCAGCGTCCATACCGAACTGCAGGCCAGCTTCGACATCAGCGGGCCGGTGGGTGACACGCTGGTGTTGTCCGATCCAGACGGCAATGCCGCTTTGGAGGAAGTCGCACGTACCA
>NZ_JBFTNR010001018.1:0-1039 GCF_056665995.1 Stenotrophomonas sp. 05L44_2 | reverse complement strand
CTCGATGCCAACGGCGCCCCGTCCCAGCGCGTAAGCGAATCCAACGGCCGCCTGCGTCGCCAGCAGGCCTTTGCCGCAGCCGAACTTCGCGCCGGGCGCAACTATCGCTTCGGTGCCGACCAGACCCGTTGGCTGGTCACCCCGTACCTGGTGCTGGGTGCGGACTGGCASGATCAGCGCTCGCGGGTGCGCGGCATCGACTATCCCGGCATCGGGCCGCAGTCGTTCAACCTGTCCGACACCCAGCGCAGCTGGTCGCTCGGGGCCGGTCCTGGCGTCGGCGTCCGTTACTGGTTCCGCGAAGATCACTACAACGCGGCGCGCTCCTACCTGGACCTGTCGGTGTCCTACCGCTTCGCCATCGGCGGCGGCGATACCCAGCGGGCCAAGGGACTGTTCGCCACTGCCACCCTTTACTACTGATGCTGCAYGAAGGATCTGCCGATGAAATCAGTTTTCTCTGCAACGCTCCGCGTACCGTCCGCACGTAGACCGCGCTTGCTGCTGCTGGCCGCCGTGTGCGCGCTGGCCGCTGCCGGTCCCCTGCAGGCGCAGGCACCTGCCGCGCCCGTTGCCGCGGCCAATCAAGACTCGTCCATCGTGCTGACCGGCAAGGATGGCTGGCTGTTCCCGGCCTGGGGCAGCCTGACCGAGGTCGATAGTGCCGCCGTCGCCCGCAACACGGCGCTGATCGCCGAGGCGCAGCGCACGCTGGCCGCCGCCGGGGTCAAGCTGCAGGTGCTGGTGCTGCCGGACAAGGCCCTGTTCTATGAAGACAAGCTGCCCGACGGCAAGCGGCTGGGCGATGCGGTGCGTGGCCGCTATGCGTTGGAACTGGAGGGGTTGGTCAATGCGCACGTGCCGGCTGTCGATGCGTTGCAGGCGATGCGGCAGGTCAAGCAGGGCGGCCAGGAGGTGTTCTATCGCAGCGATCAGCACTGGACCCAGCCGGCCGCCGACGCAGTGGCCGCTGCCGTCGCCGCGAAGGTGAAAGAGCAGGTGCCGACCCTGGCCGGGCAGGCCGGCAGCGGCATGCCGC
>NZ_JBFTNR010001017.1:0-1240 GCF_056665995.1 Stenotrophomonas sp. 05L44_2 | reverse complement strand
AGCCGCACCACTTCACCGTCGGTGCCGCTCTTGAGCACGATGTCGCCGAACTCCTGCTCGCTGCGCAGGCGGCCCTGGGCATTGATCAGGGTCAGGAACTGGCTGTTGGGCATCGGCTCGGCGCCGAGCTGGCCGGCCGAGACCTGTACGTTCTGCTCGCGCATGGCGCGCACCACATCGCTGGCGGTCAGGCCGCGCGCGGCAACCTTGTCCGGGTCCAGCCAGGCGCGCATGGCATAGTCACCACCGCCGAAGATCTGTGCGTCGCCGACGCCCTGGATACGTGCCAGCGCGTCCTTGACGTGCAGGCGSGCGTAGTTGCGCAGGTACAGGGTGTCGTACTTGCCGYYSGGCGAGGTCAGGTGCACCACCATCAGGAAGGTSGGYGACTGCTTCTGGGTGGTCACGCCTTGCCGGCGCACGTCCTCGGGCAGTCGCGCCTGGGCCTGGGCAACGCGGTTCTGTACCTTCACCGCCGCTTCGTCCGGGTCGGTGCCCGGGCGGAAGGTGATGGTCATCTGCAGCACGCCGTCGGAACCGGCCACCGACTTGAGGTAGATCATGCCCTCAACGCCGTTGATGGCCTCCTCCAGCGGGGTGGCCACGGTTTCAGCGATCACCTTCGGGTTGGCGCCCGGGTAGACCGTGCGTACGACCACCGACGGCGGCACCACTTCGGGGTACTCACCGATGGGCAGCGGACGCGGATCAGGAGCCGGCGGATCAGTGGTTCAGTGCGGCAGTTGCATCGCGACCCGGCGCCGGCGCAGCGGTGGGCTGCATCGCCACCGCCTTCGCCTGCACCGGCATACCGGGCATGAAGACCTTCTGCACGCCATCGATGATCACCTTGTCACCGGCGGCCAGGCCCTGCTCGACGATGCGCAGGCCTTCGGCGGTGCGGCCGAGGCGGATGTCACGGCGCTGGGCCTTGCCATCCTTGTCGACCACATAGACGTACTTGCGGTCCTGGTCGGTCAGCACGGCCTTGTCGTCGATCAGCATGGCCTGGAACTGGCCGCTGCCGAGCAGCTGCACGCGGGCGAACAGGCCCGGGGTGAACTGGCGATCGGCGTTGTCCAGCAGTGCGCGGACGCGGATCAGGAGCCGGCGGATCAGTGGTTCAGTGCGGCAGTTGCATCGCGACCCGGCGCCGGCGCAGCGGTGGGCTGCATCGCCACCGCCTTCGCCTGCACCGGCATACCGGGCATGAAGACCTTCTGCACGCCATCGATGATCA
>NZ_JBFTNR010001016.1:0-1052 GCF_056665995.1 Stenotrophomonas sp. 05L44_2 | reverse complement strand
CCACTGCCTTCTGCCGGCAGGTGCAGTTTCAGGCCGGCCGCGAGCGCGGAAGGATCTTCAGCATCCAGCACCAGCTTCAGGTGCAGCAGCTGGTCGCGGGTGAGGCGGTACAGATCAGCCACGCTCCTGACGATGCCGGCGTCCACCAGGGTTTCGATGTACTTGTCGCCAAGACCGTCGATATCCATCGCCCGTCGCGAGGCGAAGTGGGCGATGGCCTCCTTGCGCTGCGCCGGGCAGGACAGCTCGCCCGAACAACGCCAGGCAGCAGCCCCTTCCTCGCGCACGATCTCCGAGCCGCACACCGGGCAGCTGGTCGGCATCTGCCAGGGCGTGGTGCCGGCGGGACGGCGGTCGAGAATGACGCTGACCACTTCCGGAATCACATCGCCGGCACGGCGCACGATCACGCTGTCGCCCACGCGCACATCCAGGCGCGCGATCTGGTCGGCGTTGTGCAGGGTGGCATTGGAGACGATCACACCGGCCACCGCGACCGGCGCAAGGCGCGCCACCGGGGTGGCAGCACCGGTGCGGCCGATCTGGATTTCGATGGCCTCCAGCGTAGTGCTCTGTTCCTGCGCCGGGAACTTGTGCGCGATGGCCCAGCGTGGTGCGCGCGACACGAAGCCCATGGCCTGCTGGCCGGCGCGGTCATCGAGCTTGTAGACCACGCCATCAATGTCGAATGCCAGGCCGTCGCGACGCTCGCCGATGTCACGGTAGTACGCCAGCAGACCGTCCCTGCCTTCCACCACCTTGCACAGGTCGCTGACCGGGAAACCCCAGTCGCGAAGCTGCGCCAGCGTGCCCGAGTGCGTATCGGGCAACTCACCGCCCTGCACTTCACCGGTACCGTAGGTGAAGAAACTGAGCCTGCGCTGCGCGCTGATCTTCGGGTCAAGCTGGCGCAGCGAACCGGCCGCGGCATTGCGCGGATTGGCCAGCATCTTGCCACCGTGCAGGCGCGCGCGCTCGTTGTAGGCCTCGAAGTCGGCGCGGGCCATGTAGACCTCACCGCGCACTTCCAGTACATCCGGCCAGTCCCTGCC
>NZ_JBFTNR010001015.1:0-1054 GCF_056665995.1 Stenotrophomonas sp. 05L44_2 | reverse complement strand
GGCCGAGGCAGTCCCAAAAGACAGCCCGGCGTCGGGCGGACTGGATGAGTGAAATGGCAAAAGTGCAGTTGCAGGGTGTGCGCAAGGTCTACGACAACGGCCAGGTTGCAGTGAAGGACGCCACCTTCGAGGTCGCCGACGGCGAGTTGATGGTGCTGGTTGGTCCGTCGGGGTGTGGCAAGTCGACCCTGTTGCGGATGGTGGCCGGGCTGGAAGAGATCAGCGGCGGCACGTTGACCATCGGTGATCGCGTGGTCAACGACGTGGCGCCGAAGGACCGCGACATCGCGATGGTGTTCCAGAGTTATGCGCTGTATCCGCACATGACCGTGGCCGAGAACCTGGCCTTTGGCCTGAAGCTGCGCGGGCACGACAAGGCGACCATCGACAAGCGCATCAGCGAAGCCGCGCAGACGCTGGGGCTGACCGACATGATGGACAAGTTGCCCAAGGCGATGTCCGGTGGCCAGCGCCAGCGCGTTGCATTGGGCCGTGCGCTGGTGCGTGAGCCGGCGGTGTTCCTGCTGGACGAGCCGCTGTCCAACCTGGATGCCAAACTGCGCCACAGCGTGCGCACCGAGATCGCGCAGCTGCACCGCAAGCTGGGCACCACCATGATCTACGTGACCCACGATCAGGTCGAGGCGATGACCCTGGGCCAGCGCATCGTGGTGCTGAAGGACGGCATCATCCAGCAGATCGATACGCCGATGGCGCTGTACGACCGCCCGGCCAACCTGTTCGTGGCCGGCTTCCTCGGCAGCCCGGCGATGAACGTGCTGCGCGGCACGCTGCAGGGCGACGCCGGTGGCGTGACCGTGGTCGATGGCCAGTGGCGTGCCCCGCTGGGGCAGGCGACGATCGATCCGGCGTGGCTGCAGAAGCCGATCGCCGTGGGCGTGCGTCCCGAGCACCTGCAGCCGGCAGGCAGCGAAGACACGCATGCGTTCACCGCGCGCATCGAAGGCATCGAGCCGGTCGGCAACGAGATCTTCGTCAACATGAGCAGCGGCCAGCACGCGCTGACCATGCGCGTGGCGCCGCAGTCGCTGCC
>NZ_JBFTNR010001014.1:0-1056 GCF_056665995.1 Stenotrophomonas sp. 05L44_2 | reverse complement strand
GCTGCAGGCGGCCGAATTCGATGTTCAGGTCATCGCGCGCACGCTCGGCGCGCGACAGCTCGATGAACGTCTGCCGGTGACGGTGACGCACGAACACGACGCCGATCGCCGAGGCCACGGTGCAGGCCAACAGGATGATCAGCAGCAGCCGGCTCATGCATCGGCCTCCCGCTTCTGGGCCACACGCAGCACGGCGCTGCGGGCGCGCGGGTTCATCGCCAGCTCTTCGTCGGTGGCCTTGATGGCGCCGCCGATCAGGTCCAGGGTCGGCACGAAGGCCTGCGCCTCGGGCAGCCGGCGGTTGGCCGGCGGTGCCTTGGCCAGGCGGTTCATGTACTGCTTGACGATGCGGTCTTCCAGCGAGTGGAAGCTGATCACCGCCAGCCGGCCACCGGGCTTCAGGCGCTCCACCGCCGCGTCCAGGCCGGCTTCGAGGTCGGCCAGTTCACGGTTGATGTGGATGCGGATGGCCTGGAAGCTGCGCGTGGCCGGATGGATCTTGTCCTTGCCGCGCGGCATCACCGAGGCGATCAGCTCGGCCAGTTCGGCGGTACGGGTGAACGGCTGCTTTTCGCGGCGGGCCACGATGGCGCGGGCGATGCGCCGGCTCTGCCGCTCTTCGCCGTAGGTCCACAGCACGTCGGCGATCTCGCGATCTTCCACGCGGTTGATCCACTGCGCAGCGCTTTCGCCACTGTCCGGGTCCATGCGCATGTCCAGCGGGCCGTCCTTGCCGAAGCTGAAACCACGCTCGGCCACATCCAGCTGCGGCGAGGACACGCCAAGGTCGAACAGCACGCCATCCAGGCCTTCGGCGGTCTCGTTCCACTGCAGCAGCTGGGCGAAGCTGCCACGGAAGATCGACACGCGCGGGTCCGGCGCGAAATCGCGCTCGGCAACGGCAATGGCTTCCGGATCCTTGTCCATGACCAGCAGGCGTCCCTCGGGACCGAGCTGGGTGAGCACGCCACGTGCATGACCGCCACGACCGAACGTGCCATCCAGATAACGTCCGTTTTCGATCACCCTCAGGCCTTCCAGGACCTGGGTGTACAG
>NZ_JBFTNR010001013.1:0-1997 GCF_056665995.1 Stenotrophomonas sp. 05L44_2 | reverse complement strand
GCACAGGGCAGCGTTGATCAGTTCCATGATCTGGTTTTTGCCCTCGTTTCCGTAGAACCCGCCCTGCTCGGTGAGCCGGTGCGCCTCGTCGACGATCAGCAGGTCAAATTCGTTCTCGGGGGTGTTGACGTACGCTCCGGACCCACCGAAGAAGTGGTGGAGGCGATCGTTAACCTTCGACTTGCTGAGGGCGCTTTTGTAGACCTCACGTGGCGCGGCATTCTTCGAGACGTACTTGACGTTCAAGCCCTCGCGCACTGCGGCCAGAAGATTGACCGCAACCACGGACTTGCCCGTACCCGGGCCGCCCTCAACGATGACGACACGGGGTTTCCGGTCTGCGTGTGCCTGGGCACAGGCCGCCTTGGCGGCTTCGAACACGTGCTTCTGTTCGTCAAGCAAGGTGAACGCACTGTTCCCCGAGAGCAATCCATACAACTCGTCTGCGAGCGTCTTGGACGGGCGGATAGGGGCGCTGTCCAGCTTGGCCAGCACCGGGATGCCATTGCCCTTGCTTGTGTACTGACTGATGAAAGCGCGCAGCCCTTCAAGGTCGCCCGCTCCCTTCAGGAAGAGTGGTGCACGTTGGATGTAGGGCTTGTAATGCGGTGAGTCGATCACGCCGTCCGACACATAGTTGTGCAGATAGGCGCAGGGGTGAAGCTGGAGCGTTCCTTTATGGACCGCTTCGTTGAAGCCTTCAAGGAACGCCGAATAGGACCAGGCCTGATAGCTGGGATGGACCCGCAAGTCTCCGGGGCGCAGCTCGATCATGGCGTCTCGATTGGATTGCTTGATGGACGACCATTGTTTGAGCTCGATGATGATGACGTGGGGCGAGCCGTCCTCGGCGTGGCCCGACAGGACAACGTCAATGCGCTTCCGTGACTGAGGCAGGATGAATTCAACTGCCACGCCGATGTCCCCGGGAATGGAGGGGTGGTTCAGCGCACGAGCGACGTATCCTTGTCTGCCTGGTAGACGATCATGGCTGCGACAGCTTGTTGTACTTGGTGCTGACGCCCCGTGAGAGATCGACCGGGTACTTGGCAGCATTCGTGGCCAGCTTGTTGCTGACAGCGGCATTCAGATCGATTCCGAGCACGTCCGACAGCCGGATGAGGTAGAGCGCCACATCGGCGATTTCATCGCGTACGGCGTTGGCGGTGGCTTCCGAGGATGCCGCCTTGAACGAATCGGCCTCTGTCATCCACTGGAAAATCTCGTTCAGCTCTCCAACTTCACCGGAGAGGGCCATGACAAGGTTCTTCGGGGAATGGAACTGCGCCCAGTCACGGGCTTCGGCGAACTCCCTTAGCGCTTGGGCAGCGCCGTTGACCTCGACGAGAGATGTTTCCATGGCAGGGCCTAATACGACAGAGGATGGCCAATTCTACCCTTGCGTTTGGGCCGTATGCGACGGCAGCGAAGCGAGGGGCCGGCTTTCAAGTCCGTGGGAGTGGGAGCGCGCTCCGGTTACTCCGCGTTCGTTGTCCCGCCGGACTGGCGAGATGCCACGTTCTTTACCCGTTTTCGCAAGCAAGCCTCCCTCCAGGGCCTACGTGGCGCCGCTACACTTCCAACTGGCGAAGCAGCGTCTCCAGATTCCTCTCGCCGTCCTTGGTTTGCGCGCCCGCCTTGAGCCCGCCCCGAATGAGATTTTCGGCCGCAGGGCGCGCGAACAGTCCTGCCCATGCGTCATGCTCGCGACGAAAGCCCTCACGCAGGTCTGCCATCGGCACTGCCTTCTTGGCCGCGACGATGACGCCCTCAGGTAACGCAGCGATGTTGCGCGCCAGTCGATCGACGAAATCGTCGAGCTCCGCCGCAGGCAACGCCCGGTTGATCCACCCATAACGCTCCGCGGTTGTCGCACTGATGACATCGGCGCCCAGGATCACTTCAAGTGTGCGACCGCGCGTCATCCGGGTAGATAGATACTGAGTGGCGCCGCCCCCGGGCGTAATGCCCATCAACGCCTCGCACTGGGCAAGTCC
>NZ_JBFTNR010001012.1:0-1056 GCF_056665995.1 Stenotrophomonas sp. 05L44_2 | reverse complement strand
GGCCAACGTGAGGGTTGACCTGGTCGAAAAGCGGGAAGTAGATGGAGACCGCGTTGTGATCGGTGATGGTGAAGTCGAAGGAGAACGAGTAGTCCGCAAGGTGCTGGTGGGGCGGCATTCGTAGCGTCAGGTCCAATACGGCCGACCAGTGACCCGCTACAAGCTGGCTCAACTGACCGGAAGTCAGCTTCATCTCGACGGATGTGCCCACGCGATCAATACCCGCGCACGAGCCTGTGGTGGAAGACCAGACTGGCCGGAGCGGCCCGGACCAGTAGTCAAAGCTGCAGGCGAACGTAGCGTCGATACGACGGATGGCAGCGGTGACTTCCACATCCACCTCCATACCGCTGCGACTTTCCGTGAACCTCAGTGGGATTGTGCTAACGGCCCCTCTACTATCCTCCAAGGTGTCATTAGTCGGGCACTTTCCGCGTTCCGAGCTGGAGTTCGAGCTGCACGTCATGAACATATGACCGTAGCCCAGCGTGCCCTGCTCCTCGTATCCAAATACAGTTTTGGATGGCCACAACTCGATATCTCCCGGCATCGCAGAGCGATCCCAACTCATCACGATGTCGCGGTGCTCGCTCGACGGATGCGTCTCCGGCGGCTGTTGCGCCATCGCTCGCGGCACCAACACCACCAGCCCACACAACACCGCCATCACCCACCACAACCGACGGCTCACTTCGCACCTCCCGCTGCTGCGGTCTGTGGCGTGGAGGCGATCAGCGCCTGCTCCTGCAGCAGCCGCGTCACCCGTGCCTGGTGGCGGATGTCGGCCGGCAGCTGGGCCACGGCCAGCGGCTCGCACTGCACGGCGCCTACCAGCATCACCACGCTGCGGCGCTCGCGCACCTGCAGCGGGCAGTGCAGCAACCGGTCGTCCTGCAGCAGGTACAGGGTCTTCTCGCGTCGTGGGAAGTCGGCCACGAAACCTCCATTGCTGCCGGTGCCGGGCACCGGCGCGTTGAGAATGCGGGCACCGCGCAGCGGTGCGCCGGCGATGTCCTGGGCGTTGCCGATGAAGGTGTAGGTCACTTCAATCGGCAC
>NZ_JBFTNR010001011.1:0-1063 GCF_056665995.1 Stenotrophomonas sp. 05L44_2 | reverse complement strand
AGCTGGAACCGGGCAGCGGCATGGATACCGGCATCCGCCAGGGCTGGCCGATCGTGCTGTCGAGCCTGAAATCGCTTCTGGAAACCGGCAAAGGCCTGGACGTATTCGCCAAGCCACAGTAGTGCCAGCCCATGGCTGGCAATCCGCCCACGGCCCAAGCCAACCCGTGAAGGCGCCTTGATCCCGCTGAACGACGCATGCAACGCGTGCTGGCCGCTCATCCGCAAAGTACGCGTTACGTCACGTCAACACGGCATCATTGCGTTGCAGTTTCAATACCCTTCCACAGGTTCCTCTTGCAGCCCTCTTCCCCTTCGGCCGGTGAACCGGCCCCGTCGTCGCCGGCCTTCATTGAAGTTGTTGTTGTGCGGGCCGGTACCCACCTGTTTGCCATCGATGTCGAAGCCGCGATTGAAATCCGCGGCCCGGAAACCTTTGATCGCCACGGCAGTGGCGCGCGCCCGCACCTCACCGTGCGCGGCCACGCACTGCCGGTGGTCGACCTGCGCCAGGCCAGCGGCTTGAGCGGGTTTGCCCATGGCTGCCCGGCCATGCTGCTGATGCAGAACGGCACGGAGACCTTTGCCTTGGCCGTAGACGAGGTGCGGGACATCGAAAGCGTGCCACGCCACAACGTGCGGCCCGCCGCGGACACCCCGTTCGGGTTCTGCGGCCATCACGTCATGCTGGATGCGCTGGGCGAGATTCCCCTGATCGATCCCAGCCGGCTTCGATAACGCCGAACCAGCGCGCCAACCTCCCGATAACACCGGACCCCACACCGATCTCCCGGTAGCGCCGGGCCATGCCCGGCGGGCAGCCGGCCAGCTACCGCGCCGTCCAGCCGCCATCCACCGGCAGCGCCGTGCCCGTGATCTGAGCCGCGGCGTCCGAGGCCAGGAAGACCACCATTTCCCCTAGCTGCTCGGGTGTCACGAACTGCAACGAGGGCTGTTTCTCGGCCAGCAGCGCGCGAGCGGCGGACTCCTGGTCCGTTCCCTCGCGCTCCGCCAATGCGGTGATCTGCTGCTCGACCAGCGCCGTTCGCACCCACCCCGGGCAC
>NZ_JBFTNR010001010.1:0-1064 GCF_056665995.1 Stenotrophomonas sp. 05L44_2 | reverse complement strand
GCTCGAACAGGTGCTCGCCATATTCCAGACTGAAGCCGTTTTTCAACATGCCCGTCAGCAGCTTTTCGCGGTGCGGTTCCAGGCCGCCACGACGCTTCCAGGCGGCCATCGAACGGCGCAGTGCATCGGCTTCGCCGGGTTCATAACCGGCAGCTTCCACCGCCAGCTKCATCACCTGCTCCTGGAACAAGGGCACGCCSAGAGTGCGCGCGAACACGCGTTCCAGTCGCGCTGGATACAGCGGGTTCTCCGGATCATTCAACGCATCCGGGCCTTGTTCGCGCAGGATCCGCCGACGTTCCAGGTAGGGATGCACCATGTCGCCCTGGATCGGCCCGGGGCGCACGATCGCTACTTCGATCACCAGGTCATAGAAATTACGCGGCTGCATGCGTGGCAGCATCGCCATCTGCGCGCGCGACTCGATCTGGAACACGCCGATGGTGTCGGCGKCGCAGATCATGTCGTAGGTCGGCTTGTCATCGTCCTCGATTGCATCCATGCGTCCTTCGTGCAGGCCGTGCTGCTGCAGCATCGCCAGGCATTTGCGGATGGCGGTGAGCATGCCCAGTGCCAGGCAGTCGACCTTCATCAGGCCGGTGGCGTCCAGGTCGTCCTTGTCCCACTGGATSACGSTGCGGTCSGCCATSGCCGCGTTCTCSAYCGGCACCAGCGTCGACAGCGGATGCTCGGAAATCACGAAGCCGCCCGGATGCTGCGACAGATGGCGCGGAAAATCGATCAGCTCGGCGGTCAATGCCAGCAGCCGGCGCATCAACGGTGTTTCCGGATCGAAACCGCGCTCGCGCAGGGTTTCCGGCAACGGAATGTTGCCGCCCCAATGGTCCATCGCCGCGCCCAGCTCGTTGACCTGGTCCATCGGCAGGCCCAGCGCACGGGCGACATCGCGGATCGCGCTGCGGCCACGGTAGCTGATCGCCACCGCCGTCAACGCGGCACGCTCGCGGCCATAGCGGTTGAACACGTACTGCAGCACTTCCTCGCGGCGCTCGTGTTCGAAGTCGATGTCGATGTCCGGTGGTTCATCACGCTCGGCGGAGATG
>NZ_JBFTNR010001009.1:0-1067 GCF_056665995.1 Stenotrophomonas sp. 05L44_2 | reverse complement strand
TTGCGGCAGAGTCTGCCGCTGGCGCAGGTACGCGAGGTGGCCAGCGCCGAAGCACTGGCCACCTCGCTGGACGCACAGCCCGATGTGGATCTGGTGCTGCTGGACCTGACCATGCCGGGCGCACATGGATTCTCCGCGCTGCTGCACGTGCGCGGTTCGCACCCGGACATTCCGGTGGTGATCCTGTCCTCCAACGACCACCCGCGGGTGATCCGCCGCGCGCAGCAGTTCGGCGCGGCCGGCTTCATTCCCAAGTCCGCGCCTGCCGAAACCATCGGTGAAGCGGTGGCAGCGGTGCTCGATGGTGGCCTGTGGTTCCCGGCGATGGCCGCTGAGCGTTCCGAGGCCGACGCGTTGCTGGCCAGCCGCCTGGCGCAGCTGACGCCGCAGCAGTTCCGGGTGCTGCTGTGCCTGGCCGACGGGCTGCTCAACAAGCAGATCGCCTATGAACTGGGCTTGGCCGAAAACACGGTGAAGGTGCACGTGACCGCCATCCTGAAGAAGCTCGAATGCCACAGCCGCACGCAGGCGGCAGTGCTGGTGAAGGCGCTGGAGCCGGAAGGCGATGCGCGCGTTGGATTGGATGGCTGACAGAGACGGGACGTTGGCGCATGTACTGCGTCGTTGTGGATGCTGTTCCGCTTTCCTGATCAGTTCCCGCTGATCGAATTCAGTTCGGGATCGGTAGAGAACATGAATCTGTTCTCGTATCCCGCGCCGAGCTTCTCAGATACTTCGGCGTAGCTGTATGTGGGAGATGATCGGTCTGACGCCAGTCTGTGGCCCCATGCTTCGTGATCGGCACTGCTTTGGGCGCGAGCGATACCAATGCATATGCTCAGGCCGCACGCGAGGCGATCAAGAACCCCGTCCTGACCCATTGCGCGCTCGAGAGATGATCGATAGTGCCTGGTCAGGTCCTGGGCATCAGGGCTGGACGCTGCGTCGATGGTCATACGGTCGATTGCATCAGAGCTGCTGCGGCTGGATCGCAAAAGGGTTTCAGCTGTCTGGTTCGAGATGCCCCCGTTTGCCATGAATCCGGATTCGACTTGAAGGTACTCGAA
>NZ_JBFTNR010001008.1:0-1074 GCF_056665995.1 Stenotrophomonas sp. 05L44_2 | reverse complement strand
GAGCTTCTGGGTGGACAGCGTCTACAACCAGTTCCCGGGCGAAACCAAGGACTACGTGCCGATGGTGATCGCCGCGTCCTGGATCTTCCTGCACCCCCAGCAGTACGGCGTGGAGTTCCCGAAGATCAACGCGCAGCCGGCCACCATCCGCCTGGCCCGCTCGACCACGATCTACGAACTGACCATCTGCCTGGGCAGCCATGGCACCCGCGATGGCTACATGCGCGCATTGCGCAACCTCAACCCGCGCTATGAGGCCGATGGCTGGATTCCGGCAGGAACCCTCATCAACGCCACCAACCGCATTGCTGGCCTGTACGCGCGCAACTGCGTCAGCGGCCCGCGTGCCGATCTGGCCCGCACCCTGATCACCGCCGACCTCAATGCCGCGATCGTGCGCCCGAGTGCTGCCAGCTACACCGGCAGCGTGGCCGTGGGCGGGGTTGTGCCGGTGGTCGATCCCAATGCCGCCAGCAGCGTGCCGACCACGCCCGCCGCGCCGGTGGCTGCGCCGCGCCCGGCGCCGGCCCCGCGCGCCAAGCCGGCCCGCAGCTACAAGGTCGGCAAGGGTGAGACCTTGGGCCGGATCGCCGCGAAGTTCCAGTGCGATGTGCCGGTGCTGGCCCGCGCCAATGGCCTCAAGGCCCCCGGCTACAGCCTGCGCCACGGCCAGGTGCTGAAGCTGCAGGGCTGCGACAAATAATCTTTCCGCAATCTGGATATCGCATGGACCTCGAAGACACCCGCAACCTGTTCACCAACCTTCGCGAGAACACCGACTGGGACCTGGACGCCCCGCTGCTGTGGGGGTACTTCTTCGTGCACTCCACCGCCGAGCCGCTGCACGCACTGGCCACCCACCTGCAGGCACAGGGTTATGTGCTGGTGGAAGTGTTCGAGCAGGAGCCGGAAGACGGTGAGGCTGCATTCCACGTGCTGCATGTGGAGCGCGTGGAAGTGCACGACGAAACCTCGCTGGACAAGCGAAACCAGGAACTGAGCGCGCTGGCCACGCAGATGGGCGTGGAAGACTACGACGGCATGGACGTCGGCCCGGCGCCGACCCTGCAGTAA
>NZ_JBFTNR010001007.1:0-1077 GCF_056665995.1 Stenotrophomonas sp. 05L44_2 | reverse complement strand
GGGTGGAGGTGTGGATGAACTCGATGATCGCTGCCAGCTGGTGGTGCTCGGGGCCGGAGCCGCCGACCGCATGGCCGGCCAGCATCACCAGCATCGGCCGCAGGCGTTTGCCGCCAGCGGAGATGATGTGGTCGGCGATCTGGTTGATCAGCACCACATCCGAGGACAGCCGGCGGCGGATCAGGGCATCGACGGCAGCCATGTCGACTGCGGCAAGCGACTGGATCTGGGACAGGCCCAGGGCGGGACGGGTGTCTTCAGTGATGGTCATGCGATCAGGCTTTCAGGCTCATCCCTGATTATAGGCGTTGCCTGTGAATTGGGGAGGAAACCGGGGGCCAGGCCACCGCCGCGCGCCACCGGGCGTGGCGTCTGGCGTGAATACGTATGCAGGCAGCGCCATCGTCGTGGGCCGCCGCTAAGCTTGCGGGAGTTGGTTTTCGGCCCGCTTCCAGCGGGTCCCGCATGCCCGGAGGGGGGCTGTCGATGTCGCACTATCCATGGTGGCGCGGAGCCGTCATCTACCAGATCTACCCGCGCAGTTTCCTCGACGCCAACGGCGACGGGGTAGGCGACCTGCCCGGCATCATCCAGCGCCTGGACCATATCGCCGCGCTGGGCGTGGATGCGATCTGGATCTCGCCGTTCTTCCGATCGCCGATGGCCGACTTCGGGTATGACATCGCCGACTACCGCGATGTCGATCCGCTGTTCGGCAGCCTGGACGACTTCGACCGGCTGCTGGCCAAGGCCCACGGCCTGGGCCTGAAGGTGATGATCGACCAGGTGCTCAGCCACACCTCGATCGAGCACGCCTGGTTCCGCGAGAGCCGCCAGGACCGCAGCAACCCGAAGGCGGACTGGTATGTGTGGGTGGATCCGCGCGAGGACGGCACGCCCCCCAACAACTGGCTGTCGCTGTTCGGCGGCGGTGCCTGGCAGTGGGAGCCGCGCCGCGAGCAGTACTACCTGCACAACTTCCTGGTGGACCAGCCGGACCTGAATTTCCACAACCCGCAGGTGCAGCAGGCGACCCTGGACAACGTGCGCTTCTGGCTGGACCGGGGTGTGGATGGC
>NZ_JBFTNR010001006.1:0-1080 GCF_056665995.1 Stenotrophomonas sp. 05L44_2 | reverse complement strand
CGCGTACCGTACGCGCCATGGCTTCGGCTACACGGTCTACGAGCATGTAGAAGACGGCATCGCCAGCGAGTTGTGGGTCTTCGTCGACGTCGCCGCGCCGCTGAAGTTCTCGGTCCTGCGGCTGCACAACCTGTCGGGCCGGCCACGGCGGTTGTCGGCCATCGGCTACGTTGAATGGGTGATGGGTGACCTGCGCGCGAAGTCGCGCATGCACGTACTCACCGAACGCGACCCGCAGAGCGGCGCGCTGCTGGCGCGCAACACCTACAGCACCGACTTCGGCGGCCGGATGGCCTTCTTCGACACCGATGCCGATGGCTGCGGCTGGACCTGTGACCGACTGGAGTTCATCGGCCGCAACGGCAGCCTGCACGCACCGGCGGCGCTGCGTCGCGAGCGCCTGGATTCACGGCTGGGTGCGGGTCTGGATCCGTGCGCGGCGATCCAGGTGCCGTTGCTGCTGGCTGCAGGCGACCGCAGCGAAACGACGTTCCGCCTTGGCGCCGGGCGCAACCGCAAGGAAACGCTGGCGTTGGCGCGAAGCCGCCAGGGCGCCCATGAGGCCATCGACGCGCTGGACGCCKTGCGCATCCACTGGCGCAACGTGCTGGCCACGGTGCAGGTGCGCACGCCAGACCCGGCGCTGGACGCACTGGCCAACGGCTGGCTGGTCTACCAGACGCTGGGCTGCCGCTACCTGGCGCGCAGTGGCTACTATCAATCAGGCGGTGCGTTCGGTTTCCGCGACCAGCTGCAGGATGCACTCGCCCTCGTGCACGCTCGCCCGGACCTGACCCGCGAGCACCTGCTGCTATGCGCTGCACACCAGTTCACCGAAGGCGACGTGATGCACTGGTGGCATCCTCCGCAAGGTCGCGGCGTGCGCACCCGCTGTTCGGACGATTACCTCTGGCTGCCGCAGGGCGCATGCCGCTACCTGGAGGTTACCGGCGACGCCAGCGTGCTGGACGAAGTGGTCGGCTACATCGAGGGGCGCGCGGTGACACCCGAAGAGGAAGGGTATTACGACATGCCCACGCCTTCGACGCAGCGCGGCACGCTGTATGCGCACTGCGTGCT
>NZ_JBFTNR010001005.1:0-1080 GCF_056665995.1 Stenotrophomonas sp. 05L44_2 | reverse complement strand
CACTGAAAGTKGTGGCCGACGCGGGCAACGGCGTGGCCGGTGCCTTCGCCCCGCAGCTGCTGGAAGCGATCGGCGCAGAAGTCATCCCGTTGTACTGCGATGTCGACGGCACCTTCCCCAACCACCACCCCGATCCCAGCGAGCCGGCCAACCTGGAAGACCTGRTSCAGACGGTSAAGCGCTTTGGCGCCGACCTCGGCGTGGCGTTCGATGGTGATGGCGATCGCCTTGGCGTGGTCACCAGTGAAGGCAAGATCATCTACGCCGACCGTCTGCTGATGCTGTTCGCCGCCGACGTGCTGATGCGCAACCCGGGCGCGATGGTGATCTACGACGTGAAGTGCACCGGCAGGTTGTCCGATCACGTGCTGCGCAACGGCGGCAGCCCGTTGATGTGGAAGACCGGGCACTCGCTGATGAAGGCGAAGATGCGCGAGACCGACGCCGAACTGGCGGGCGAGATGAGCGGCCACTTCTTCTTCAAGGAACGCTGGTTCGGCTTTGACGATGGCCTGTATGCCGCTGCACGCCTGCTGGAGATCCTGGCCCAGCGCGAGGAAACGCCGGACGAAGTGCTGGCCGAACTGCCGGAAATGGTGGCGACGCCGGAGCTGAAGGTGCCGGTGGCCGAGGGCACCCCGCATGCGTTGGTGGCGATGCTGGTGGCCGCTGCGCAGTCGCCGGACAACCCGTATGTCGGCGGCCGCCTGTCGACCATCGACGGCCTGCGGGTGGACTTCGCCGACGGCTGGGGCCTGGTTCGCGCCTCCAACACCACGCCGGTGCTGGTGCTACGTTTCGAAGGCAACGACGAAGCAGCACTGGAGCGTATCCAGGCGCTGTTCCGCAGCCAGCTGCAGCCGGTGCTGGGCGACACCCCGCTGGGGTTCTGAGGTGAGGCCGGGCTGCGCCCGGCACCCGCGGTAGTGCCGGCCGCTGGCCGGCAACCTCAACAGCAACAGCGGGCACTCCGTGGGTTGGTGGAGCGGTGTCGGAGTGCGGGGACGCCGCAAGTACGTCCTTGTAGGCTTGGCAGCCGCATCCATGCGGCTGACACCCCGCACTCGACACCCCGCACTC
>NZ_JBFTNR010001004.1:0-1087 GCF_056665995.1 Stenotrophomonas sp. 05L44_2 | reverse complement strand
CCTCAACCCGGCGTGGTTGCCGGCCAGTGGCCGGCACTACCTTCCTTCGCCGAAGGCGTGCGGACCAACGGTCCGCACCCGCCAGGCCAGTGGTAGCGCCGGGCCATGCCCGGCGGGCGCCTCAGCGCGCCAGGCCGTCCAGCAGCGGCATCCGCTGCGCGACCGCGTTGCCCACCTGCAGTTCGCTGTCGCCGGTCTCCAGTGGCAGCACAGCCAGTGCCAGATCGCCGGCCACGCTGGCCAGGGTGCCGAGYGCGACGCCGTCCTGCTGCACGCCATCGCCTGCCTGCGCAGGTGCAGCGGTATGCAGCAGCTGCACCGCGCGCTTGGCCTTGCCGAGGAAATGGGTGCGCGCGACGATTTCCTGGCCGGGGTAGCAGCCCTTCTTCACGCTGTAGCCATTGAGGCGGTCCAGGCCCAGCTGCTGCGGGGTCCACACCTCGCGCTGGCTCTCTGCCAAGCGTGGCAGGCCAAAGCGCAGGTCGGCCTGGCGCCAGGCCAGGGCGAAGGCGGCATCTTCGGCTCCGTCGCTGGCCGGGAAGGCCTCGACCGGGCCGATGCGCAAAGTACGGGGAAGTGCGTCGCTGCCCAGATCCAGCTCCCAACCCTGACTGCCGACCAGCGCGATGGCGGCGCCAGCGGCGGCTTCCGGCGCAGTAAAGGCACCGGCCACGGCCAGGTCTGCATGCACCTGCAGTTTCACTTTGCGGCGGAACACGAAGCGCTGCAGTTGCGACGCAATCGCATCGGCATCACCGTCGGCGAGCACCAGCAGCACATGGTCATCGGCCAGCCGCAGCAGCTGGAACACCGCCAGGGTGCGGCCCTTGGCGCTCAGCCACGCGCTCCACTGCCAGTGCAGCAGGGGCAGGGCGGTCACGTCGCTGCTGAACTGGGCATGGGCAAAAGCCACTGCATCCACGCCCTGCAGGCTCAGCAATTGATGGCCGGGCAGGCGCGGATATGCGACGAAAGCAGGGGGAAGGTTGTCAGGCACGTGAACGAGGTCTAAAATTTGTGCGTTGCGAGACCCATCATGATAGGCCAAACAACCCCCACTCCCGACGCCGAAGCTGAAGCCCCGCTG
>NZ_JBFTNR010001003.1:0-1088 GCF_056665995.1 Stenotrophomonas sp. 05L44_2 | reverse complement strand
GGACGGTACGTTGCTGGACAGCGCCCCGGATTTCGTCGCCACCCTTGATGCGATGCTGGCCGAGCGCGGCCGCGCACCGATCGATCCGGCGCAGTTGCGGCCAGTGGTGTCCAAGGGTTCACGGGCGATGGTGTCGGCCGCGTTTCCAGAGCTGGAAGCGGCCGAGCGCGATGCACTGATTCCCGAGTTCCTGCAGCGCTACGAAGCCTCGATCGGCCAGCACGCCGTGCTGTTCGACGGCGTGGCCGGCATGCTCGGTGCGCTGGACGAAGCCGGCACCGTGTGGGGCATCGTCACCAACAAGCCCGARTACCTGGCGCGGCTGATCGTGCCGCAGTACGGCTGGCAGCAGCGCTGCGCCGTGCTTGTCGGGGGGGACACCCTGGCCGAGCGCAAGCCGCATCCGTTGCCGCTGCTGCACGCCGCGCAGCTGATCGGCATCGCAGCGGAAGACTGCGTGTACGTCGGCGACGATGAGCGCGACATCATCGCCGCGCGTGCTGCCGGCATGCCGTCGGTGGCGGCGCTGTGGGGCTACCGCCTGCACAGCGATGACCCGTTGGCCTGGCAGGCCGATGTGCTGGTCGAGAACGCCGGACTTCTGCAACTGGCCAGTCTCTGGCCGAACCGGCCGGCGACCCCGGCCCAGCCGTAAGGAACAACGTAGTGAGCAGTACCGCGCTGGATAGTTTCCTCGACAAGTGGCGCAGCCGCTGGCCGGAATGGTCGGTGGCCGAGCCGTTCGTGGCCGAACCGCAGCGCCATGTGGCGCTGGCGTGGTTCGCGCTGCTGCAGGAATTCGACGACATGCTCAACACCGCTGGCGACCCGCTGCCGGCGGACGCCAAGCTGGCGTGGTGGGGCGAGGAACTGCGGAGCTGGGCCGCGCAGCGTTCGCGGCATCCGCTGGGCCGCGTGCTGGAGCCGGTGCGGGCACCGTGGGTGCAGCTGGCCGAGGCGCTGCCGGATCTGGTCGAGGCGCGCACCGTAGCGCTGGACGCTGCCGGCGCCGAACGTGCACTGGGCAACTATGCCGACGCGGTGGCTGCGGTCGAGGCCGTGGTGTTTGCCGACAAGCCGCGCAAGGG
>NZ_JBFTNR010001002.1:0-1091 GCF_056665995.1 Stenotrophomonas sp. 05L44_2 | reverse complement strand
TCCCCTCCGCCCTGCAGGGCGGTGCGGCCGGTGAGATCTACAAGCAGTTCGCCCTGACCATCGCCATCTCGATGGCGTTCTCGGCGTTCCTGGCGCTGGGTTTCACCCCGGCGCTGTGCGCGACGTTCCTCAAGCCGACGCACAACGACAACCCGAACATCGTCTACCGCACCTTCAACAAGTACTACGACAAGATCAGCCACACCTATGTGGGCCACATCACCTCCGCGGTGCGCCATGCACCACGCTGGATGATCCTGTTCGTGGTGCTGACCGCGCTGTGCGGTTTCCTGTTCACCCGCATGCCGGGCAGCTTCCTGCCTGAGGAAGACCAGGGCTATGCACTGGCGATCGTGCAGTTGCCGCCGGGCTCGACCAAGAGCCAGACCAACGAAGCGTTCGCACAGATGCGCGGCATCCTGGAAAAGCAGGATGGCTATGAAGGCATGCTGCAGGTGGCCGGCTTCAGCTTCGTCGGTTCCGGCGAGAACGTGGGCATGGGCTTCATCCGCCTGAAGCCGTGGGAAGAGCGCAAGTTCACTGCTCCGGAATTCATCCAGAACATGAACGGCGCGTTCTACGGCATCAAGGAAGCGCAGATCTTCGTGGTCAACCTGCCCACCGTGCAGGGCCTTGGCCAGTTCGGCGGCTTCGACATGTGGCTGCAGGACCGCAGCGGCGCCGGTTACGAGCAGCTGACCCAGGCCCGCAACATCCTGCTCGGCCAGGCCGCGCAGAAGCCGGACCACCTGGTGGGCGTGCGCCCGAACGGCCTGGAAAACGCCCCGCAGCTGCAGCTGCACGTGGACCGCGTGCAGGCGCAGTCGATGGGCATGTCGGTGTCGGACGTGTACAGCACCATCCAGCTGATGCTGGCCCCGGTGTACGTCAACGACTTCTTCTACGAAGGCCGCATCAAGCGCGTGACCATGCAGGCTGATGGTCCATACCGCACTGGCCAGGAGTCGCTGAAGAGCTTCTACAGCCCGTCCAGCCTGACCACCAATGCCGATGGCACCAACGCGATGATTCCGTTGAGCACGGTGGTCAAGTCCGAATGGGTCTCGGCACCGCCGTCGCTGAGCCGCTAC
>NZ_JBFTNR010001001.1:0-1096 GCF_056665995.1 Stenotrophomonas sp. 05L44_2 | reverse complement strand
GGCGACGGTCATGCCAAGCACGAACAGCACAACGGCAATGATGATGCCGGCCCAGAACAGGAACTTCGCGATGCCCACGGCAGCGCCGGCGATGCCGCCGAAACCCAGCGCACCGGCGATCAGGCCGATGATGGCGAAAATGATGGCCCACTTGATCATGTCGATCCTCTCCCTGGCGGGAATACTGAAGGTGGGATCAGGTTAGGTACGCCGCGATGCCACACGCGTGAACAGGTCGCAGGCGCGGCGTGAAACGAACCCGCTCAGCGCGGCCGGAAGCGCAGCAGCGCCACTGCGAAAGCGAGGAACACGCTGCCGACCAGGCGTTCGAACCAGCGTTGCGCAAATGGCTTTGCCAGCCAACGGCGCAGCCCATGCCCGCCTGCGGCATACATCACGTACCAGAACAGTTCGCAGGTGGCGAAGGTCGCCACCAGCACCGTGTACTGCACGGCCTGGCCACGCGCGGGGTCGACGAACTGCGGCAGGAACGCGGCGGCGAACAGCAGCAGCTTGGGATTGCTCAACCCCACCAGCAGGCCACCACGGAACACTGCCCAGGCACCGTGCACCGGCGCCAGCGCTGCTGCATCGACGTCTGTCGCCACCGGCGCCTGCCGGTAGCTGTCCCGCCACGCCTTGATGCCCAGCCAGGCCAGGTAGGCCACACCCAGGTAGCGCAGCACATCGAACAGCATCGGCGATGATCGCAGCACCGCGCTCAGGCCGGCCGCGGACGCCGCAAGCACCAGCAGCATCGCCAGCAGGCAACCGGCCATGGCCGGCACGCTGCGACGGAAGCCCAGGCCGACGCTGCGCCCCAGGATGTGCAGCATGTTCGGGCCCGGCGTGCCACACAGCACGAAGACTGTCGCCAGGAACCACCACCAGGTATGCAGGGCCATCACTTCATCCACCGTAATAATCCCTGCAAGGATAGTGCGCAGCGGCTGTCACCACCATGTACAGTCCGGGGTCGATTCGACGGTTACAGCCGGTGCGGCTCAGCCGGTGGCAATGCGCGATGCRCGCAGYTCGGYCATCGCGATGCGCAGCACCCGMAGCGCCGAGCGCAGGAACACGACCAGCAGCGCGA
>NZ_JBFTNR010001000.1:0-1096 GCF_056665995.1 Stenotrophomonas sp. 05L44_2 | reverse complement strand
CTGCGGCGGCGGCATTCGCGCAACTCGATCCCGCCCAGCAACGCCAGCGTCGCAGCGACTACGCCGCGTGGCGCGCCCTGCCGGAGGGCGAGCGCGAGCGCATCCGCCAGGCCGCCAGCCGCTTCGCCGCGTTGCCGGCCGATCAGCAGCAACGGCTGCGCGCGCAGTTCCAGGCACAGGACCAGGCCTTCCGCGAAGGCTGGCGGCTGGGCCCGCAACTGGGCGCCGAGTTCCCCAAGCTGCACGGCCTGTTCGGCTTCGTACCGCCGCAACAGCGCGATGCCGTGCTTGCCGTGCTGCGCCAGCTGAGTCCGTCGCAGTTGGCGCAGCTGGCCCTGGTCGCCCAGCGCACGCCGCCGCAGGAACGCGACAGCGTACGCAGCGCATTCCTGACGGTCCCCGCCGCCGAACGCGACACCTGGCTCAAGCGCCAGGCCGGCCAATAAGCGAAAAGGGGACGGAGGGAATTAAGTCGTTTCTGGCGCGACTGTGCCGGATACGACTTAATTCCCTCCGTCCCCTTTATGGGGCAGTCATGGGAATGACCGCCCGGCGCGCGTAAGATGGCCGGCCGCAACCCGGTGCCTGTGCCCTTCGCGCGCAACCGTAGTTCGCGTCAAGCACCTTATGTCTACTGCAACCTCCACGCCGCGCTTCAGCAAGGAAGTCGGCGCTACCGGTCTGCTTGCCCTGCCGCTTGTGCTCGGGCACGTCTCCACCGGTCTGATCTCCTTCGTCGACAACGTGATTGCCGGCCACCATGYGACATCCACCCTGGCCGCAGTGACCATCGGCACTGCGCTGCTGTGGCTGCCGATGCTGATCCCGATCGGCACGCTGATCTCGCTCACCGCCTCGGTGTCGCAGCTGCATGGCGCTGGCCGTGAGCGCGAGATCGGCCCGCTGTTCCGGCAGGCGCTGTGGCTGGCGCTGGGCCTGGGCCTGATCATGTTCACCTTCCTCACCGTGGTGCCGCCGCTGCTGCCGGCATTCGGCATCGCCCCGGACATCGTGCCCGGCGCAACGGCCTTCCTGCATGCGGTGCGCTGGGGTGGCCCGGCGCTGACGCTGTACTTCTGCATGCGCTATCTCAGTG
>NZ_JBFTNR010000999.1:0-1099 GCF_056665995.1 Stenotrophomonas sp. 05L44_2 | reverse complement strand
GTACACGCGTCGCGGCTTCAGCACGGCCCCGTTCGCGTTCTTCAATGAATTCCAGGTCAAGACCGGCGGCTACTCGGTCGAGTTTGGCCGTTCCACCGGCGGCGTGATCAACGCGGTCACCCGCTCGGGCAGCAACGAGTTCAAGGGCGGCGTGGAAGTCACTGCCGAGCCCAGCGCAGGGCGCTCAAGCGGCGGTGACCATTTCCATCGCGACGGTACGCCGCATTCCTATGGCAGCCGCGACAACAACTCGTTCCTGAAGACCAATGTCTGGGGCTCTGGGCCGATCATCAAGGACAAGCTGTTCCTGTTCGCCATGTACGAGGACCGCAACGACCGCGGCCACAACACCTCGTCCGATGGCAGCACCTGGTTCAAGAACAAGTCCGGCAATGGGTTCTGGGGCACCAAGCTGGACTGGAACATCAATGACAACCACAGCCTGGCGCTGCTGGCATTCTCCGATGAAGGCGATGTCACCAATGCGTCCTACGCCTACGACTGGGATGACAACCGCCTCGGCGACTGGGGCGGTGATTCGATCACCGAGACTGGCGGCAAGAACTGGTCAGCCACCTACACCGGTCACTTCGGACAGAACTTCACCGCGCGCGCGATGGTCGGCCAGAACAACCAGCGCGCCTTCACCAACTCGTCGCTGGACCAGGCCTGCAGCCCGGTGTTCACCGACAGCACCTATGGCACCCGTCTGTCCAAGCTGCAGGGCCTGCGCGCCGGCTGCCATCCGACCGGGACCGCCGTGGCCGAGCGTGATGACACACGCGACGTGGCGCGCCTGGACTTCGAATGGCAGCTGGGAGACCACCTGCTGCGCTTCGGCGTTGACCGCGAGCTGATGACCACCGACCAGACCACCCGCTATCCCGGGCCGACCGCCTTGAGCTACACCGCCTACGTGGCGCGTCCCGGGGATGAAGTGTGGGACGGCGCCAATGCCTACGTGCCGGCCGGTGTCACCGAGATGCTGCGTGCGCGCAACCGGCAATCCGGCGGCAAGTTCGAGACCGAAGCCAATGCCTTCTACCTGGAAGACATCTGGAACATCACTCCGAACCTGATGCTGAACCTTGGCGTGCGT
>NZ_JBFTNR010000998.1:0-1100 GCF_056665995.1 Stenotrophomonas sp. 05L44_2 | reverse complement strand
GCGTGACTTTACACGAATCCGGCGAAGGTAAGCCGCGATCACTGGCTGTCGGAATCCACCCGTATGAGCAGCAGGAGCGACAGCCGCGCAGCATCATGTGGTCTATGGCGTCGACGAAAACTCCCGGGCCGCACAATGCATTGGTGTTGATTTTCACGTTTTGGGATCAATGCTCTCTGATCTAAGTCTTGATACCACTTCGCGACGCATTTCCCTCTCGATCTGCTGAAAGGACGCGTGGACGATGGTTGCGCCAAGGTACTCGCCTTGGCCGGGATTGGCGTCTCGAACTTACATGATGCGCGACAATGCATGCTCTGCCAGTTTATGGCGGATGGTGCGTGGGGATCCTGTGATCCGTCGGCTTCTTGCGTCATGTATCCGGCACGCCAACCCGCACCGTCCGCCACCTTGCATCTGCAGGTGGCCACACCGTGAGGTTGCCGCCATGTCTGACCTGCTTCCCGACTATCCCCGTCTGCACGCGCTGCTCGGCGATTCCGTGCGCGATCTTCCCAATGCTCTCGCCGAAAAGATGGAAGACGCACTCAGCGATGTCGCCGAGTCCGCGCCTCCCTCTGCGTTCTTCACGTTCCTGCAAGGCCACGGCAAAGGCCATCGTGCGGACGGCACACCGTGGTCCGAAAATCGCCTCACGCCCGGTCGTGCTTTCGACTTGGCCTTGGCCACTCGAAGTGCATCGGGCATCACCGCGCTCACTGCCATGTTGCACGCCGCACACGTAGCGCGGGAGAACGACGATCCGGGCTTCTATCCGTCGGCGGCCATGGTCGATGGTCTGTTTGATGCATGCGAAGCACTGTCGCTGCAGGTAGAGCGCTATCTTGACCCTTGATTCACAGGTGCGCCGCAACGGGAAGGGTGGGGACTTCCAACGTGGTCCCCATGCCTGCGGTTCAAGCGCCGTGCTAGTCGCTGTCGCTTTCTGCTTGCTCTGCGCCGCTCGACCGCTTCGCCCGCTCTTTCAATTCCGTCGCCAGTCGTCGCTGCTCTGCATGCGGCAACCTAGCGGCGGCGAGAATGACATTGGCCAGTGCATCGCTATCGGCCAGAAGATAGGCCAGCGGAACACCCAGTTC
>NZ_JBFTNR010000997.1:0-1118 GCF_056665995.1 Stenotrophomonas sp. 05L44_2 | reverse complement strand
GGCCGATACGGGTGATGCAGGCCACAGCGATGCCGAGGCGGCGCGCGAACGGGCGGCGCTCTTCGGGCAGCTTGCTGACGGCGATGGAGATGAACACCAGATTGTCGATGCCGAGCACGATTTCCAGCGCGCTCAAGGTGAACAGGGTCAACCAGACGTTCGGATCGGCGAGAAGCTCAAGGGACATGGGAAGTCTTCAACAAGGGGGAGGAAGAAGGATCAGCCGACGCTGGCCGGGAACAACCGCGGCACCAGCACCAGGGCCCAGCACAGCAGCACGTTCATCATCAGCACGAACACCGCCGCCGAGCCCATGTCCTTGGCGCGGCCGGCCAGTTCGTGGATTTCCGCGCCATAGCGCTCGATCACCGCCTCGATGGCCGAATTGGCCAGCTCCATCGCCAGCACCAGCAGCATCGAGCCGATCATCAGCGCACGCTCCACCGGGGTCTGGCCCAGCCAGATCGCCAGCGGGGTCAGCAGCACCAGCAGGTAGACCTCCAGCCGGAACGAGGACTCGTGCAGCCAGGCAGCACGCAGGCCCTGCCAGGACCAGCGGGCGGCCTGGAAGATGCGGCGCGGGCCGCGGGGCATGTGGCCGAACTGATCAGCCACGGGTGATGGATCCAGCAACAGGGGCGCGGCGCAGCGACCGCTCAGACGCACGGCAGGAAATCATGGGTGCACAGGGATAGGCAGACAGCCCCCATTTTGCCACAAGGGCGGCAATGGCACCCCGCACGCCCCGCCGCGAGGCCCTGCGAACGACCCCGCAAACGGCCCAGCGCGGCCAAGCGCGGGGCCAGCCCAGCTTCTATGATGGATACCCCTGCCCTGCCGGAGTGCCTGATGACCCGTCCCCGCACCTGCCTGATCCTGCTCGGCCTGCTGGCCGCGCCGCTGGCCCAGGCCCTGAGCCCGCCGGCGTCGCCGCAGGTCCCTGCGCAGGTCTCCAACGTGGCCTGGGAGGCCGACATCGCCGCCTTCGCCAGCGCCGACCGGACCAATCCGCCGCCGCGCGGCGGCATCGAGTTCATCGGCAGCTCGTCCTTCCGCATGTGGGACAGCCTGGCCCGGGATTTCCCGGGGCAACCGGTGTTCAACCGCGGCTTCGGGGG
>NZ_JBFTNR010000996.1:0-1119 GCF_056665995.1 Stenotrophomonas sp. 05L44_2 | reverse complement strand
GATTGGCGGCGAGGTTGCCGTCGTTCAGATCCATGTGGTCATAGCGCACGCCCAGCTGCCACTGGCCGCCGGCCGGGTTGTTCGGCAGGCCGGTGCCCGGGGTGCCGCCCTTGTAGCTCCAGCTTTCGCCGGTGACATTCCACACGCCGCTGACGTAGTAGCCGTCGGTGGTGTAGTTGTCATGGGCGTAACGCTTGGCCTTGCTGGTGTAGTACTCGGCCTGGGCCTTGAACGGGCCCTGGAAGTACATCGCCTCGGCGCCGATGGTGCTGACGCGGTCGGTGTCGGTCATGTTGCCGCCATCGACCAGGCGCGCGGTGGCCAGGTCGGCGTTCGGGCGGGCACGCACGCGCAGGGTGTCTGCGTCGGTGTCGTAGTCGACGTAGCTCAGGCCGAAGTGCAGGACCTGGCCCTTCTCGTTGATCGGGGCCCAGGTGCCACGCGCGCCGTAGCCGCTGCCGTGGGCCAGGTTGCGGGTCAGTTCGCGGCCGAAGGCGCTGGCGGTGACCGACCAGTTGTCCTGGCCGTAGCTGTAGGCACCGCCCAGGCGACGGGCGACAGCGTAGGTGTTGGTGACCGCAGCCTTGGAGATGAAGTCGTTGTTCTTGGTGCTGGACAGTTCTTCCAGGCTGTTGGGCTGCTTGAACTGGCCGACCTGGATGAAGTGGTTGGCGTTGCCCAGCAGCTTGTACTTCACGTTGGTGTCGAGGAACTTGTCGGCCTTGGCGTCGTAGCCCACGACCCATTCCACGTTGCCCGGGCCCTTGCCCTTCAGCACCAGCTCGGCGCGACGCAGTTCGAATTCGCTGTTCTTGCCGTTGCCGGCGTCACCGCCGTTGAGGTCCACGACGTCATTGTCGTACCAGTTGCCGTCGGCCTGGACCAGGCCTTCGAAGGTGATTTCCGAACCGCCGATCACATCGATGGCGACTTCGGCGTGGGCGGCCGGCACGTACAGCGCAGCAGCCACGGCGATCGTCAGGAGCTGGTGATGCAGTTTCATGGAGAGGAGCCTTGCAGGCAGGTGGGAAGATGCGCGCAGGCTAAAACGTGAAGATTGCGTAAATGTGACAGTTCGCGCACGGCGGCGATCCGCCGCAGGCCCCGTCACGGCTGGGC
>NZ_JBFTNR010000995.1:0-1124 GCF_056665995.1 Stenotrophomonas sp. 05L44_2 | reverse complement strand
CGTACTGGTCGGCTTCGGTGGCAAGGGCCTGTCCTATGCGGTGGCCACGGCCTTCGCGCTGGTGGCGATGGGCTGCCTGGCCACGCTGAAGGTGGAAGAGCCGGTGCATGCCGGCCCAGCCGCCCCGATCTTCAAGAGCATTGCCGAAGGCGCGCGCTTCGTGGTCGGCAACCGGATCATGGTCGGCGCCATGGCGCTGGACATGTTCTCGGTACTGCTGGGCGGTGTGGTGGCGATGCTGCCGGCGTTCCTGCACGAGATCCTGCATCACGGCCCGGAGGGCCTGGGCATCCTGCGCGCGGCGCCGGCACTGGGCTCGGTGTGCGTTGGCCTGTGGCTGGCGCGCCACCCCCTGCACCGTAATGCCGGTCGGGTGCTGCTGTTCGCGGTCGCCGGCTTCGGCCTGTGCGTGATCGGCTTCGGCCTGTCCCAGCACTTCTGGCTGTCGGCGTTGATCCTGCTGTTCTACGGCGCCTTCGACGGCGTGTCGGTGGTGATCCGCTCCACCATCCTGCAGCTGGCCACGCCGGAAGAGATGCGCGGCCGGGTATCGTCTATCAACGGCATCTTCATCAGTTCGTCCAACGAACTGGGCGCGTTCTATGCCGGCACCATGGCCAAAGTGCTGGGGCTGGTACCGGCGGTGGTACTGGGCGGATTCGCGGTGCTGAGCGTGGCCGGGGTCACTGCATGGAAGAACCCGACGCTGCGGAAATTGAATCTGCGCGATCTGCAGTAGAGCGGATTTCCGTGCGCACACGCGCCGGTAGCGGCGGGCTCTTTCCGCGACCGCGGCGGAAACGCGCCGCCATCCGCGAGCCGGTGCTACGCACCGGTGCCCTGCGCTCCTCGGTGAATCAAGGGACGGCGCGGAAAGCCAGCCGACCAACAGTCGGCTCTACAGAACAGCGGCGCCTCTTCGCCGCTGGTAGAGCCAAGCCATGCTTGGCTGCTCTTGCCCTTCCATCCAATCTCCGGCTCCGGCCTGAGCCGAGCGTGGTTCGGCTCTCCAGCGACCGCGCGCAGGGAGGCGTCGAGAGCCTGCGGGTGGGCCGGGCAGGACCGTCCGCGGCATGGATGCCGCGGCCGAGCGTACAGGGATGTACTTGCAGCGTGTCCTGCCT
>NZ_JBFTNR010000994.1:0-1134 GCF_056665995.1 Stenotrophomonas sp. 05L44_2 | reverse complement strand
GGCGTGCGGCCAGTTCGATGGTCTCGCCGGCGCCGACCAGCAGCACGGTGGAATCGTCAAGACGGGCAAATGCATTCTGCGCCAGGCGCACCGCTGCCGAGGCCACCGATACCGGGTTGGCACCGACCTGGGTATCGGTACGCGCGCGCTTGGCCACCGAGAACGTCTGCTGGAACAGGCGGTCCAGGCGTTGGCCGAGCAGGCCGTGGTCGCGCGCGGTCGACCAGGCGTCCTTCACCTGGCCCAGGATCTGCGGCTCACCCAGCACCATTGAATCCAGCCCCGTCGCCACCCGGAACAGGTGGCGCACGGCATCGGCATCGGCGTGCTGGTACAGGTAGCCCTGCAGGTCGCCGGCCTGGCTCTGCAGCCACTGGTCCAGCGCCTGCGCGGACTCTGCCACGGCATACAGTTCGGTGCGGTTGCAGGTGGACAGCAGCACCGCCTCGGCGATCTGCGGGGTATCGCGCAGCGAACCGAGCGCGCGCGGCAACGCGTCACCGGCGAAGGCTGCGCGTTCGCGCAGTTCCACCGGTGCGGTCTGGTGATTCAGTCCGAGCACCCACAGGGTCATTGTTCAGTTGCTTGCGATAAGCTGCTGGCCATTGGACGACATTTTAAGGCCCCGATGCCGACGATGCCCGCATTGATTCGCATCCCCAGTGTTCTGCTGCTGTCTCTGGCCTGTGCGCAGGCCCTGGCGGCGGTGCCCGCCAAGGCGCCTGCACGGCCTGCGGTGACTGAGGAACTGGCGCTGGAGCCGGTGCTGGCCGGCGAGTTCGCCCTGCAGGCGGGCAAGCTGGCCGAGGCCGCGCGCTGGTACCTGCAGGCGGCCCAGCAGACCGACGGCGACGCCGGCCTGGCCGAGCGGGCGACCCGTATCGCCATGCTGGCCAACGAAGATGGCGCCGCGGCCAAGGGCCTGGCCCTGTGGCAGCAGCGTGCGCCGCGCTCATTGGCGATGCGCAGTGCCGCCGGTGCGCTGGCGATGCGCCAGGGCGACGTGAAGGCTGCGCGCAGCGAGCTTCAGGCCTTGTTGCAGGACCCGGGGGATGAGGGCTGGAAGTTCGCCCTGGGCGCCTTGATCGGCGGTGGCCGCGATCCGGCCGTGCCGGCCCAGGTGCTGGGCGAGCT
>NZ_JBFTNR010000993.1:0-1711 GCF_056665995.1 Stenotrophomonas sp. 05L44_2 | reverse complement strand
CGGCAGGACATCCCGGCAATTATAGCCCGCTTGGCTGGCTCGCTGCAATTGCGGGTGCCCGCGCCGCCAGGATGACCTCCGTTCCGTCCTGCAGGCGGGCATGGAACCTGCCGCCTGCATAGCCATCGGCGCGCGGCGGCAACTGCCACTGGCGCTGGCGCGCCGCCAGCACGTAGCCGGCAAGGCCGGGCAGCAGCAGGCTGCGCTGGCCGCCAGCCGTGTCATAGGCAAGGTCGCTCAAGCGCGCGTGCCGGGTGCCACTGTTCAACAGTCTCAGCATGAATTGCGACCCGTTGACCACCAGCTCTGCCTGCAGGCAGGGGGACGCTGGGCCGACCGGTTCGCTGCGGAACAGGGGCAGTGAATAGCGCGGCATGGCCGGTTCTGCCGGTGCCAGGATGATACGGAATGCCTGTTCAGCGGCCACAGGCGCGGACGACGCCGGCAGCAACCACACGCGCTGGCGGGCGCCGGCCGGCAGGTCCAGCAAGGTCGGACTGGCCAGCACCTGCCCGCTGCGCTGCAGGTGTTCCGCATCCTGTTGCTGGTCCCACGCCCAGATCTGCACCTGGCACCTGCACCAGGTCGTTGTAGGTGCCCGCCGGAGGCTGTCCGGCAACGGGAGGCACACGCCCGAATATGTTCAGTGTCTGCGCGCTGCCAGTGCCGACGCCGCTTAAGGTGTCCACGGTGAGCGTATTGCCCCAGCGCAGGCTGCGCGCAGCGTCCCGGTACAGCTCGTAGGTCAGGTAATAGCTGTTGCCGCCGATGGTGGTGCGCATGCGCCGGGTGGTAGTAAGGGCCGGGTTGTTCTGACCGTTGTTCAGGCCGACCTGGTAGGCGGTGCGCTTGAGGCAGGTCAGCGTCAGGGTGGCGGTCTGGTCGATGTTGGCGGGAATGCCGCCGGTGACGTTGCCGAAATTCATGGTGGTGGTGAGGTAGCTGCCGCATTGCGGCAGCACGGTGGCAGTGGCATTGAAGGTGAAGGCATTGCTGGCGGTGTTGGTGCCGGTAGCGCCGCCATTGCAGGTGGCCGGTACGGTGGCGGTGCCCAGCAGCACCTCGTTCCAGGCCCAGGTAAGCACCACGTTGGCCCCGGTGAAKGTGCTGCTGTAGTTGCCGGAGGCCAGCACCTGGTTGGCCGGGATCTGTGCGAACAACTGCGTGGTACGGCTGCCGGAGCCGCCGATCAGCGGCACGTTGTAGGTCATCGTCAGTTCCTGTGCGGGAGGTGTGCCGCGCGGTGCCAGGCCGGTGACTTCGCTGTAGTTGGCGACGTTGTATATCTGGAAATTGAGCGGATCACTGCTGCCGTTGACCATTGTCCGCCACGGCGAGGTACTGGTGCCGCCGGTGCCATTGCCCAGGCCGATGCAGACGCGGATGCCGGTGGTGGCGACCAGGCTGAGTGCGGCGGTGGAGCAGTTCACGGTGATGTTCAAGGTGCCGGGGGTGGCACCTGCCGCGCCGCTGCTGACGTTGCCGAAGGGCAGCAGCGCGTCGGCGGTGGCGGTGCAGGTCGCGGCCGCGCGTGTCGATGCACTGGCGATCAGGCCGGCCAGAAGCAGCAGGCCGAGCAGCAGCATCCTCATGGCGCCACCTCCGGCACGCATTGCAGCGGGACCGGGCGGGCGCTGGCCCCGACGGCGACCACCTGCGGTGCCGGCACGCGGACCCGGCACTGGCCACCGCTGCTGGTGATGTACAGCAC
>NZ_JBFTNR010000992.1:0-1139 GCF_056665995.1 Stenotrophomonas sp. 05L44_2 | reverse complement strand
GCCAAGGCCAGCGCGGGTCGTACAGGATGCCGCGGGCCAGCGCGATGGCATCGGCCTGGTTGTGGCGCAGGATCGATTCGGCCTGCTCCGGCTCGGTGATCAKGCCCACCGCGATCACCGGCATGCGCACCTTCTTGGCCTTGATCGCCGCCGCGAACGGCACCTGGTAGCCCGGGCCGACACTGATCTTCTGGCGCTCGTGCAGGCCGCCGCTGGACACATGCAGGAAATTGCAGCCGCGCGCGTCCAGCACCTGTGCCAGCGCCTCGCTCTGCACGATGTCCCACCCCCCCTCGACCCAGTCGCTGGCGGAGATGCGCACGCCTACGGCGACCTTGTCCGACACTGCGGCACGCACCGCGTCGAACACTTCCACCAGCATCCGCAGGCGGTTCGGCAGCGAGCCGCCGTAGCCATCGGTGCGGCGGTTGCTCAGCGGCGACAGGAACTGATGCAGCAGATAACCGTGCGCGGCGTGGATCTCGATCAGCTCGAAGCCCAGGCGCTCGGCGCGCACCGCACTGGCGGCGAAAGCGGCAACGACTTCGGCGATACCGGCCTCGTCCAGTTCCTGCGGTGCCGGATCGGCGGCATGGAACGGCAGCGGCGAGGGGGCCACGGTCGCCCAGCCCCGGGCATCATCGGCCGGCAGCTGGCCACCGCCGTCCCAGGGACGATTCACCGACGCCTTGCGGCCCGCATGGCCCAGCTGCACGCCCAGCGGCATCGGCGACCAGCGGCGCACGCTGGCCAGCATCTGCGCCAGGGCCGCTTCGGTGCCGTCATCCCACAGGCCCAGATCGGCCCAGCTGATGCGGCCGCGCGCTTCGACCGCGGTGGCCTCCAGGATCAGCAGGCCCGCGCCGGACTGCGCCAGGTTGCCCAGATGCATGGCGTGCCAGTCGCTGGCGCGGCCGTCTTCGGCGGAGTACTGGCACATCGGCGCGACGACGATGCGGTTGGACAGGGTCAGGGGGCCGAAGGAGATCGGCGAAAACAGCTGGCTCACGGCAGTGGGGGGTGTACCAAAGGGGGTGCGTATTGCACCGCTGTGCGGCCGATAGATCAACCGTGTGGGTGGATCGCTGTTTCGTGGGGGCGCGTTGTGGGTAGCGCCGGGCCACGCCCGGCGAGCGCAC
>NZ_JBFTNR010000991.1:0-1140 GCF_056665995.1 Stenotrophomonas sp. 05L44_2 | reverse complement strand
CCTGAGAACATCGCGCGGTTGCCGGCCAGCGGCCGGCACTACCACGGGCCGGTGGATCCACGCCATGCGTGGATGGAGAGGTGCCGACCAAGGCCGGCACCCACCAGGGCAAGGTCAGAACTTCGCGTTGAGCGAGATCCAGTAGCTGCGGCGCTGGTCCTTGGTGGCGTAGTCGTCCACGCAGTTGTAKTCGCTGKSGCTGRTCARCASGCACGACTGYGASACGAAGTYCTTGTCGAACAGGTTGTTGACCCGCGCRTTGACCGTCAGCCACTGCGTGGCCTTCCAGCTGCCACCGAGGTGGAAGAGGGTGTAGTCCTCGTAGTAGCGGGTATGACTGGCGCCGGCGGCATCAAGGATCGTGTCGCGGTAGCGGTCGTAGCGGCCTTCGCCGATCAGCGACAGGCTGATGGCATCGTTGAGCTGCCAGTTGAGGCTGGCGTTGGCCATGTGCTTGGCCGGCATGGTGCCGGTGATCGGCAGGCCCTTGCCGGAACCGGCGGTCTGCTCGCTCTTGGTCCAGGTGTAGTTGCCGCGCAGCTGCAGGGTGTCCAGCAGGTCGACGTGGCCGGCCAGTTCTGCGCCACGTGTCTCGGCCTTGTCGATGTTCACGCTCTGGGTGAAGGTGCTGTAGCCCAGCGACGCCCAGCCCGGGCCGATGTCCACGCAGTAGCCACTGCCGGCCGGCGCGACTTCACAGTTGGGGAACGTGCCGCCGCTGGCGATCTTGTCTTCGAACTTGTTGATGAAACCGGTGACGTTGAAGCCCCAGCGCTGGCCCTCGTAATAGGCGGCCAGCTCGTAGTTGGTGCTGGTTTCCGGCTTCAGGTTCGGCGAGCCCACCAGCGGCAGCACGCCCTGGCCACCAAAGCCGGTGATGCCGGGGAACAGCTGGTCCGGACGCGGGGTCTTGTAGCCGGTGCTGACGCCACCCTTGAAGGTCCAGGCATCGGTGGCATTCCAGACCAGGTAGCCGCGCGGGCTGAGGTGGCTGCCGAAGATGTTGTGGTTGTCGTAGCGCAGGCCGAAGGTGGCGGTCAGGGTGTCGGTCAGCGACCAGTTGTCCTCGGCGAACAGCGCCCACATGCGGTGCTTCTGTTTGGTGTTGCTGCGGTAGCCGGCACCGTCCATGCCGAACAC
>NZ_JBFTNR010000990.1:0-1152 GCF_056665995.1 Stenotrophomonas sp. 05L44_2 | reverse complement strand
GGCTTCGAAGATCGGCATCGCCGCCAGGTTTTCCTGTGCGTAGATGCCACGGAAGCGGCCCGAGCCGTTGTCCATGTTGAAGTAGACCTGGAACTTGCCGTAGTCGCGGGTCTTCTGCAGGGCACCGGTCGGTTCACGCAGCGAGGCCGGCAGCGCCTTCTGCGCCGGGTCGGTGGGCTCGGGGAATCGACCGAAGTGCTTGGCCACGTACGCCTGCGAACCGATCAGTCCCTGTTCCTCGCCACTCCACAGCGCAACCCGGATGGTGCGCTTGGGCTTGGCGCCGCCGGCCTTGAGGATGCGCATGGCCTCCATCATCACCGCCACGCCGGCGGCGTTGTCGGCCGCGCCGGTGCCGCTGTGCCAGGAATCCAGGTGCGCGCCGATCATCACCACCTCGTCCGGCCTGCTGCTGCCACGGATCTCGGCCAGGGTGTTGTAGCCGGGCTGGTCGGCCTCGTCGGTGAAGCGTGCGGCCACATCCACGCGCAGGCGCACGCTTTGCTTGGCTTCCAGCGCGCGTACCAGCGGATTGAAGTGCTCGGCGATCATCGCCAGTTCGGGAATGCCGGCCGCTTCACCGGCCTTGCGCGAGCCGCCACCGGCCACGCGGATGATGCCGTTGTCCCAGCTGCTGATGCTGATCGAGGCCAGCGCGCCTTCTTCAACGAAGAATGCGTTGACCTTCGCCGCCAGCGCCTGCTTCTCCTGGTATTCCTTGACCCGCTTGGCGCGGTCGGCGGCCACGTCCTTGTCCTTGGGCAGGGTGAATTGCTGCAGGCCTTCCAGCGAGGTGGCGTCGTGCCGGTGCGAATCGGCGTCGGTGCCGCGCTTGTATTCGCGTGCCTCGCCCAGCAGCAGGATCTTTCCACGCAGCTTGCCGCGATATTTCTCGATGTCCTCGGGCTTCTTGATGTCCACCTGCAGCAGGTCGCCCTCGACCGGGCCGTTGGTGCCCGGCGTCCACGCCTTGGGCAGCGCATGCAGTGGCTGCACGCGATCGCCCAGCATCTCCACGCTGGCCGAGGTGAATTCCCAGCCACGGCCGAATTCGTCGAAGGCTTCGTCATGGACATTGTCCAGCTTCCATTCGCTGAACTTGCCGCGGGTCCAGGCGTTGGCACGCCCCATCGCCGGCGAATTGGTCAGGCG
>NZ_JBFTNR010000989.1:0-1152 GCF_056665995.1 Stenotrophomonas sp. 05L44_2 | reverse complement strand
GGCCACCGAAGTTGCAGAGGCGACCGCCGAATTCGTGGTGCCGCCGGTCGCACTGCCGCGCACCGAGGTCAGCATCGTGCCTCGCGACACCATTCCGACGGTGCGCGAGCGCAGCGTGCAGCCGGTACAGGCTGCGCCGATAGCAACGCCGGTACGCACGCCCGAGGTGGCAGTGCAGGCTCCCCGCGTGCGCGATGTACAGGTGCAGGAGCGCGAAATCAGCACGGTCGAAGCGCCGGTGGCGCCGCAGCCGATGCGCACCACCGACATCCAGGTACGCGTGCCGCAGCGCGACGTGCAGGTGCGCGAGCGCGAAGTGCAGGCGATGACCGATCCGCAGGTGCGCATGGCCACCGTCGCAGGGCGCGAGCCCACGGTGCGTGCGCCTGCCGGGCGCGAGGTGCAGGTGCGCGAACGGGAGGTTGCTGCCGCTCCGCAACCTGCCGCGTCGACTGCGGCAGGCAGTGCGACCACGCCGACGCCGGCACCCGCCGGCAGTTCGGCCCAGAACAGCGCCAGCGTGGCGCGCCCTGCGACGACCAGTACCGCCGCCGCACAGGCGGGCGCCCGTCCGGCACCGGCCCCGGGCAACTGGGCAACGCCCGCCCGCGGTGACGACTGGGGCGCCTCCAGCCGCAATCGCGACGGTGCCAACCAGGGCGCCGCGCAAACCAGTGCGGGCAAGGGCGATGGTCTGTTCAACGCTGACGGCAGCGTACGCGTGGCCGGCCAGGGCGGGGCCGGCAAGGCCGAGCGTGGCGCACCCGGTGGGGCCAACGACGGGTGGAGCAAGGAGCGCATCGCCGAGTCCGGCAAATGGCTGAAGCGGCCGCCGTACGACTACACGCCTACCTCGTTCGACAAGTATTGGGTGCCGCAGGAATCGCTGCTCGCCGAGTGGGTGCGCAAGGGCGTCAAGGCAATGGAGATTCCGTTGCCGGGTACCAGCACGAAGATTTCCTGCGTGATCTCGATCCTGCAGGCCGGTGGCGGCTGTGGCCTCACCGATCCGAACATGCAGGACCAGCCGGCAGTGGCGCGTCCGCCGCCGGATATCCCGTTCAAGAAAGAGCTGCAGGAAGATAACGGCAGCCGGTAGGGTGCCGCATCCACGCATGGCGTGGATCTACTGTGCATCCAGCTGCGCCGGGT
>NZ_JBFTNR010000988.1:0-1153 GCF_056665995.1 Stenotrophomonas sp. 05L44_2 | reverse complement strand
ATGCAGCCGAAGCCGGCCGAAGTGATCGCCTGGCGGTAGTGCTGGTCGGCCACGTCGCCGGCGGCGAACACGCCTTCCACCGAGGTCTGGGTGGCGTTGCCGCCCAGGCCCGAACGGATTTCCAGGTAGCCGTTGTTCATGGTCAGCTGGCCGTYGAACAGCTGGGTGTTCGGGTGGTGGCCGATGGCCACGAAGAAGCCGTGGGCATCGATGTCGCGGGTGCTGCCGTCCAGGGTCGACTTCACGCGCACGCCGGTCACGCCGGCCTCGTTGCCCAGCACTTCCTCCACCTGGTGGTGCCAGACGGTTTCGATCTTGCCGGCTTCAACCTTGGCGAACAGCTTGTCCTGCATGATCTTTTCCGCCTTCAGGGTGTCGCGGCGGTGGACCAGATAGACCTTGCGGGCGATGTTGGACAGGTACAGCGCTTCTTCCACGGCGGTGTTGCCGCCGCCGACCACGACCACGTCCTGGTCACGGTAGAAGAAGCCGTCGCAGGTGGCGCAGGCGGAGACGCCGCGGCCCTTGAACTCGTCTTCGGTCGGGATGCCCAGGTACTTGGCGGTCGCGCCGGTGGAGATGATCAGGGCGTCACAGGTGTATTCGTGGCTGTCGCCGATCAGCTTGAACGGGCGCTGCGACAGGTCCGCGGTATGGATGTGGTCGAAGATGACCTCGGTCTCGAAGCGCTCTGCGTGGGCCTGCATGCGCGCCATCAGGTCCGGGCCCATCAGGCCATGGGCGTCACCCGGCCAGTTGTCCACTTCGGTGGTGGTCATCAGCTGGCCACCCTGCTGCAGGCCGGTGATGACGACCGGCTTCAGGTTGGCGCGGGCAGCGTAGACKGCAGCGGTCCAACCGGCCGGGCCGGAACCGAGGATGACAAGACGCTGGTGGCGGGAGGGCAGGCTGGTGCTCATGTAGACTCGCGAAAAGGTAGATGGGACAAGGCGCGGCGATGTTTGCACAGCATCCTTGGCTGGTCATAGAGTGGCGGCTGGGGCAGGGCGATTCAAGCCGATGAACAGAACAGCGCCATCCACGGGCGGTTTCAGGCCCTGTCATCGCTTGCGCGGCAACGGATAACTGAAAACTGACGCCGTCTCGTTTATTATCAAACACTAACAGCGCATTCCAAAGGTATGGTCTAAGG
>NZ_JBFTNR010000987.1:0-1153 GCF_056665995.1 Stenotrophomonas sp. 05L44_2 | reverse complement strand
AGCGAGCTCTTCTGGTAGCGGCCGCTGACGGCGATGACGCGGTCGGGGAAGCTGAGCGGACGTGCGGTCTGCATGTCGATGGTGCCCGACAGGCCCTGGCCGACCAGCGCTGCATCGGGGGTCTTGTACACGGTCACGCCGTTGACCAGCTCGGACGGATACTGGTCGAACTCGACGCCGCGGTTGTCGCCGGTGCTGACCACTTCACGCCCGTTGAGCAGGGTGGTGGCGAAATCCGGCGACAGGCCGCGCACGCTGATCACCTGCGCACGACCGGCCACACGCTGTGCGGCAAGGCCAGGCAGGCGCGAGATCGATTCGGCGATGCTGACGTCGGGCAGCTTGCCGATGTCCTCGGCGGAGATGGCTTCGACCACCGAGGTGGCGTCCTGCTTGGTGGCGATGGCGCTTTCGATGCCGCGACGGATGCCGGTGACCTGCACCGTGTCCAGGTTGGTGGCGGCGGTGCCGGTTGGCGGGGTTGCCGTGCTCTGCGTGGACTGCGCTGCTGCCAGCGATGGCGTCAGTACGACGGCCAACGCGATGCTCAGCGCACTGCGCTTGTGGTTCAACATTTTCCCCTCCCAGGCAATGTTGTAGTGCGATTCGTGGTCGTCCCGATGGTGTCGAGGACGTGCGACGCGGTGGCCGCTGTCGTCGCCGCTATGGTAGGCAGCGCGTTCTTCGTGGGAATCACCCTGCATACGTATTCAATGGCGTTTGCAGGGTTGTAATCGCTTCCAGATCATCATTCCGGTAGTGCCGGCCACTGGCCGGCAACCATCCACGTCGCAACGATGCCGGCCAGCGGCCGGCACTACCTGCGCATTCACAGCGGGGTGAAGCGGATGGCCTGTCCGCCGCCCGGCGCCAGCACCAGGGTGAGTGAATCGGTGCTGCTGACCTCGCGTGTTTCGCGCTTGAAGGCGAAGGGACTGCTGCGGAAATCCGCGCCATCGCCATCGCGGTAGACCTCGGCGCGGTAGCGCACGCCCGGCTCCAGGAAACCCAGCGACACCGGCAGCACGCGGCCGTTCTCGTCGGTGATGCTGCCCAGGAACCAGTCGCGGCTGTTGCGGTCGCGGCGTACGATCGTCACGTAGTCGCCGACCTCGCCATCGAGCACGCGGCTCTGCTCCCAGTCCACCGCCAC
>NZ_JBFTNR010000986.1:0-1153 GCF_056665995.1 Stenotrophomonas sp. 05L44_2 | reverse complement strand
GGGGGGGGGATGTGCATGGCGCCATCGTATTCAGCGAGCCCCGTCGCCGAATTTCGCTAGAATGTCAGTCTATCGCTGAATCCGGTCATCGAGAATGACTCGCATTTCRCTGCCTGGCTTTGATCTGGACCCGGACGCGACGGATCGGCCGGCAGTGGCCAGCCGCCTGCAGGTGGCCGACCACGATGCCGAGATTCCAGTGCATGACCACCGCAAGGGACAGCTGATCCTGGCACTTCATGGCGCGGTGACCTGCGAGGTGGCCAATGCGTTGTGGATCGTGCCGCCACAGTGCGGCGTGTGGATTCCGGGCAGCATGCCGCACAGCAACCGGGCCACCGCCAACGCCCGCCTGTGCTATCTGTTCGTCGAGCCGGGCGTTGTCGACCTGCCACTGCACTGCGTGACGCTGTCGATCTCGCCGATGGTGCGCGAGATGATCCTGCACCTGGCCGATGCGCCGCAGGACTACCCGCGCGGTGGGCACACCGATCGCCTGGCGCGAGTGCTGCTGGACGAACTGGTGCAGATGCCGGCCGAGCGGTTGTACCTGCCGGTGAGTGACCACCCCAAGATCCGCGCGCTGGCTGCGGCGCTGTCAGCCAATCCGGCCGACCGCAGCACCATCAGCGAGTGGGCCAAACGCCTGGCGTTGGGTGAGCGCACGTTGACGCGGCTGATTGATCGGGAAACCGGACTGTCGTTCGGGCGCTGGCGGCAGCAGCTGCATCTGCTGGTTGCCATTCGCGAGCTTGCAGGCGGCGCGGCGGTGCAGCGGGTTTCTGAAACCCTGGGCTATGAATCGGTGACGGCGTTCATCACGATGTTCAAGAAGGCGCTGGGGCAATCGCCCACGCGGTATTTTGCGGCGCGGTTGCGGGATCAGGATTCAGCTGCGCGTGGTGGTTGATGGTGACTGGCTGACGTTGATTTGCTGAAAGGGCGCATCAGCTCTCTGCGGAACTGCGTTTGTCACGTATCGAATAGATCACCGAAAAGATCTTCCAGCCCCGCTCGGTGCGGACCAGCCCTTGTTGATCAGCGAGGTGCGGAAGGACTCGATCACCTGTTCGATCGCTTCCACATCGGCAGGCGTGCGTTGCTCTGCGTAGACCGGAAGGCTGGGCAACAGGCAAAGGGAACAGGCAAAGGG
>NZ_JBFTNR010000985.1:0-1162 GCF_056665995.1 Stenotrophomonas sp. 05L44_2 | reverse complement strand
AGGATGGCTTCTCGCAGATCAGCCCGGGCCTGAACTACTCCAACCCGGACGCGCTGTTCCTGACCAACACCATCTACGGTTCTGGTTACGGCAAGGTGCCGAAGGTGGAAGACCGCCTGAAGGGTGGCAAGCTGGCCGCGACCATCGCCCTGCCCGAAGCAATGGCGTCGTGGGCACCGGATCTGGATATCGGCGTGAACTATGCCGACCGCCGCAAGGTGAAGACCCAGTCCGAAGGCAACATCCTGCTGGGCGCGCAGGGCGATGCCAACATCGCATCGGATCTGCAGTACCGCCCGGTCAACCTCGGCTTCGCCGGCCTGGGCACCATCCCGGCCTGGAACGTGCCTGGCGCGGTCGGTCGCTACATGACCTTCAATCCGGTCGACAACCTGGACTACCTGATTCCCAAGTCGTGGACGGTGCAGGAAAAGATCACCACCGCCTGGGCGCGCCTGAACATCAACACCGACATCGGTGTGGTGGGCGTACGCGGCAATATCGGCGTGCAGATGCAGCACACCGACCAGAGCTCGGACTCGCGCTACTGGGATAGCTCGCAGGCGGCCGGCAACAACATCCAGCCCTACTCGGACGGCCGCAAGTACAACGACTGGCTGCCCAGCTTGAACCTGGCCTTCATGTTCCCGCATGAGCAGACCCTGCGTTTTGCCGCAGCCAAGCAGGTCGCGCGCCCGCGCGTGGACCAGATGCGCGCGGGCCTGGAGTTCGGCGTGGATACCGGTACCGGTCGCCCCGGCGGCAGCGGCGGCAACCCGTTGCTGGACCCGTGGCGCGCCACCGCGCTGGACCTGTCCTATGAGAAGTACTTCGGCGAGAAGGCCTACGTGGCCGCCGCGATCTTCTACAAGGACCTGAAGAGCTACGTCTACACCCAGTCGGTGGACAACTACGACTTCACCGGCCTGCTGGGCGACTATGTGCCGCCGCCGGGCATGGTGGTGCCGGTGCTGCCGACCGGCACGTTCTCGACTCCGGTGAACGGCAAGGGCGGCACCCTGAAGGGCCTGGAGCTGACCGCGTCGTTCCCGCTGGAAATGCTGACCGACAGCCTGCGTGGCTTCGGCGTGCAGGCCAGCGCGACCTTCAACAAGAGCGACATCCAGATCCTGGATCCGGAAAGCGCGTCCAGCGTGGGCAC
>NZ_JBFTNR010000984.1:0-1165 GCF_056665995.1 Stenotrophomonas sp. 05L44_2 | reverse complement strand
ACGCAGTACCTGCTCAGCACGCTGATGCAGAACCTGGGCGACTACCTGGGCAGCGTGGTGGGCAAGAGTTTCGACGTATACGCCTATGGCGGCCGGCCGGAATGGCTGGGCGGCTGGACGGTGTTCTACTGGGCCTGGTGGATCGGCTGGGCGCCGTTCGTCGGCCTGTTCATCGCGCGCATCTCGCGCGGCCGCACCATCCGCGAGTTCGTGTTCGGCGTATTGCTGATCCCGCTCGGCTTCACCCTGGCGTGGCTGTCGATCTTCGGCAACAGCGCGCTGGACCAGGTGCTGCACCATGGCCAGCAGCAGTTGGCGCAGCTGGCGGTGGATGACCCACCGACGGTGCTGTATGCGTTGCTGGATGGCTACCCGTGGAGCAAGGCGGTGATCGGGGTGACCGTGCTGGTCAGCTTCATCTTCTTCGTGACGTCGGCCGATTCCGGGGCGGTGGTGCTGTCCACGCTGTCCTCGCATGGCGGTGCGCCGGAGGACGATGGCCCGCGCTGGCTGCGCGTGTTCTGGGGCACGGTGATCGCGGTGCTGACCGCCGGCCTGCTGCTGGCCGGCAGCATCGATGCCCTGAAATCAGCGGTGGTGCTGGCCTCGTTGCCGTTCTCGGCGGTGCTGCTGTTGATGATGTGGGGCCTGACCCGCGCCTTCAGTGACGAGTCGCACCGCAAGCGCGCGCAGCAGTTCAGGCCATCGCCGCTGATCGGCGATGACCGCCACCACCAGGGCTGGCGCCAGCGCCTGACCCAGGCCATGCACTTCCCGGTACGCGACCAGGTGTACCGCTTCATGGATGACACGGTGAAGCCGGCGATGGAGGCGGTGGCCGAGCAGCTGCGCGAGCAGGGCTGGGACGTGCAGACGCGGTTCGAAGCGGGCGACATGGAGCTGTCGGTCAACCACGGCGAGCAGCAGGACTTCCAGTACCGGGTGATCCTCAGTGGCTACCTGACCCCGTCCTTCGCCGCGCAGCAGCTGCGCAACCAGCGCTACTACCGCGCCGAAGTGCATCTGTACGAGGGTAGCCAGGACTACGACCTGGTCGGCTACAGCCGCAAGCAGATCATCAACGACATCATCAGCCAGTACGAACGGCACCTGCAGTTCCTGCACCTGAGCCGTTGATGCAGCCACGCCGGGCATGGCCCTTGCC
>NZ_JBFTNR010000983.1:0-1168 GCF_056665995.1 Stenotrophomonas sp. 05L44_2 | reverse complement strand
CGGTAGCCGATGGCAGCCACGGAATCCAATGCGCGTAGTGCACATGGCGTGCTGCCAGCAACAACAGCAGCAGGCCCACGCCCAGCTTCACCGTCAACAGTGCACTGGCCAACAACAGCGCGCGCGGCGTCCGCAGCACTGCAGCGGCAGCCCCCAGCAGCAGCACCAGAATCGCAGCCGCCAGCGGCAAGGGCAGCCACTGCCCGGGTGCAGCGTCGATGACCTCGGCGGCTGCGTACAGATGACGCGCCATCGATTGCGCCAGCCCTGCGATGGTCGCCGCCAGTTCCAGCAGCAGGGTAATCACCAGTACATCGGCAGGCAGCCTGCCCCAGGCGGCACGCAGCAGACCATGCAGACCCGAAGCATCCGGCAGGCGCCGCATCGCCATGCGCAGGCAATACAGCATCGGCACTGCGCCCAACGCCGCCAGCAACAGGCTGAGGACAATGGCGGGCCCCGCCTGTGCCGCCGTGTGCTGCCCGACCAGGGCGACAACGCTGCCGCCCAACAGCAGGGTCAGCGCCACCACCAGCAGATGGTCGGTGCCCAGCCTCCCGGGCTTCGCGCTGGCGTGCAGCGCGCCTCCGTTGTCGCCGATCATTCAAAGCTCCCTTGATGTCGCCCAAGCGTGGTCGACAACAGGCTGGCAGCCTGACGCGGTAAGCGGAATCGGAATCTGCGCCATACGAACGATGATGTGACAGCTTGCACGCCGTGGTCGGCGCGAGCGGTCCAGCTACGACAGATTCACCACCATCAAGCAGGCTTGATGCAGGCGTTCACGACAGCGCAAAGGCAGGGCGCCCTTGAAACACCTGAGGGCGACAGGCGGGGTCTCAGGCCAGCGGCGGCGGCAGGTGTGGAGCCACCAGCTGCAGGGTCCGCTGCAGCGCGCCGCGGCCATTGCTGACCAGCGTGCAACCGGCGCGGGCCATGTCTTCGCGCGCCTGCACGTCGTCGAGCAGGTGCAGCAGCAGATCACCCACCGCCTGCACGTCCTCGCCGATCAGCAGTGCACCGGCCTCGCGCATGCGCCGCGAGATCTCGGCGAAGTTGTGCAGATGCGGGCCGGTCACCGCTGCGGTGCCCATCGCTGCCGGTTCCAGCAGGTTGTGGCCGCCGATGGCCTGCAGGCTGCCACCGACGAAGGCGACCTGGGCACAGC
>NZ_JBFTNR010000982.1:0-1171 GCF_056665995.1 Stenotrophomonas sp. 05L44_2 | reverse complement strand
CTACTGGACGGTGCTGACCCTGGGCGCGATGCTCGCCGCTGCATCGCTGGCGGTGTCGGCGCGGGTGTTCGCGATGCCGTTGTTCGGCACGCAGGAGGGGCGCTGGCTGGCCGATCTCGCCTTGCGGCTGGCGCCGATCCTGATCGAATTCGTCTGCATCACCCTGATGTTCCGGGTGGTGCCACACCACACCGTGAAGTGGCGCCATGCGGTTCCGGGCGCGATTCTCGCCGCAGTGATCCTGGAGCTGGTGAAGTGGGGCATCGGCGCCTACCTGGGCAGCTTCCAGTCCTACCAGAAGCTGTATGGCACGGTGGCCTTCGTGCCGATCCTGCTGCTGTGGATCTACCTCTGCTGGGTGGCCGTGCTGCTGGGCGCGTCGTTGGCGTCGTCGATGGCGGCTTTCCGCTACCAACCGGTGGAACTGCGCCTGCCGCAGGGCTACGAGTTCTATGGCCTGCTGCGCCTGCTCGGGCGCTTCCAGCACGCACGCGCCAAGGGCAGGGGCCTGGCCGACGACGAGATCCTGCGGCTGGAACCGATGCTGACCGACTCGCTGCTGCAGGACCTGGCCTGCCACCTGGAGGGCATCGGCCTGCTGCGCCGCGATGAGCGCGGCGAGTGGCTGCTGGCCCGCGACCTGGACCAGGTCAGCCTGGGCGATCTGTACGAATGCACGCAGCTGCGCATTCCGGTGGCCGAACAACACCTGCCTTACCGCGATGACAGCCTCGGCCGGGCCGCCTTGGCCGCACTGGATGAACTGCGCCTGCCGCTGCGTGAACGCCTCAAGCGTCGCGTCAGCGACATCTACCCTGATTCTGGAGACGCCCCATGACCTGCAAGACCCCGTTGCTGCTGGCTGCGCTGCTGGCCCTGGCCGCCTGCAAACCCGCGCAGGAGCCGACCCCGGCCAGCAGCCAGCCGCCGGCACAGGCACCGACCCCGGCCGCGCCGGCGCCGGTGGAGGACACGCCCGCCGAACGTGTCACTGCCGAGTTCCCGACGCTGAAGATGAAGGCGGTCGATGGCAGCGATTACGACCTGGCCGCGCATCGTGGCAAGTGGGTGGTGGTGAATTTCTGGGCGACCTGGTGCGCGCCCTGCCGCAAGGAAATGCCCGAGCTGTCGGCGTTGCATGCCATGCGCAGCAACATCGAAGTGGTGGGCC
>NZ_JBFTNR010000981.1:0-1172 GCF_056665995.1 Stenotrophomonas sp. 05L44_2 | reverse complement strand
GTGTTGAACTCACCCGAGGACAGCTCGAACTCCTCGTGCGTGCATTGGTCTTCCAGCGCGTACAGTTCGCCGTCGAGGTTGAACACCACGATCGGCGTACCGGTGACTTCGTCGAACACGCTCTTCATTTCGCCCGGCAGCAGTTCGGCGCCGGCGCAGACAAAGGTCCAGGCCTCACTCACGCGGTGGCTCCGGCCAGCGGCTTTTCCAGGATCTCGAAGCGCAGGTCGTCGCGCTTGGGGATGCCGAAACGTTCGTCGCCATACGGGAACGGCTTCTTGATGCCGGTGCGCTGGTAACCGCGGCGCTCATAGAAGGCGATCAGTTCGTCGCGGATGTCGATCACGGTCATCTGCATCACCGGCACGTTCCATTCGCGCGCGGCGTGGGCTTCGGCCGCGTCCATCAACTGCTTGCCGACGCCGCCGCCCTGCTGGGCCGGGTCGACCGAGAACATGCCGAAGTAGCCCTTGCCGTCGACGTCGGCGACGTGGGCACAGGCCACGAGCTGGCCGTCGCGTTCGGCCAGCAGGATGGTCGAGCGCGGGCGGTCCAGGTCGCCCTGGATGCCTTCGGCATCGACGCGGGCGCCGTCCAGCAGGTCGGCTTCGGTGGTCCAGCCGACGCGGCTGGCGTCGCCGCGGTAGGCCGAGGTGACCAGGGTGATCAGGGCGGGGATGTCGGCCGACGTGGCGGCGCGGAAGGTCAGAGTGCTCATGGGGGCATTCTAGGTGGGGCGGGGGCGGGCGGGGAGCTTGCTGATTCGGCTGGCTTTGCCGAGTGTGTCGGATACGCCTTGTTGACATGATCTTCATTTTTCATTCATAAATGAAGCAGTACCCGCCCACCGCGTTCAAGCGTGTGGTTGTCTGCCGGAGTGGGTACCGTCCGATCTGATCATCGACAGTGGCGCGATGTGGGCGGGGCTCTCAAGGAAGGTCGATCCAGGGAGGATCTTCATGCAGTCACGGCTCATTGCTCATCCGCGCGCGGCAAACGCCATCAAAGGCCTGCTTCTGACAGCACTGGCCTTCTGCGTACTGGCACCGGTTCCCGCCTCCGCCCAGATCGTGCCTACCTGGCGCCAGGAGTACGACAAGCGCTTGAAGTACGGCGACCTGGTCGAGCCCTTGAAGGGCGAGATCTTTGGCGAGCAGGTCAACCTGTATGAC
>NZ_JBFTNR010000980.1:0-1176 GCF_056665995.1 Stenotrophomonas sp. 05L44_2 | reverse complement strand
TGCCTGGGCCGACTGCTGGCGGATCGACTGCACCTTTTCGTATTCGTCCAGCACCGATTCGCCGGTGGCGCTGATCTGCCGCAGCAGGGCTTCGGCGCCATCGCAGGCCTCGTCACCCAGCCAATGATGCGCATCGAAAAGCCGCCGGGTGTCGGCTACCAGGCGCTGGTAGCGCTGCACCGATACATCCTGGCCGTCGATCTCGCGCGCCAGGTTGAACAGGTTGGAGATGCCGCGAACCAGCTCGGCGTTGCCGATGCGCCCCATGAAGGTATTGCCCGGCGGACGGCTGGCGGCGAACTCATCGCTGCTGAAGGGCGTCTGCCAGACCTGCATCGGATGGATGCGGGTCGRCTCGGTGCCTTCGGCATGGAACAGCACCATGCGCCCGTCCTGCATGAAGGCATAGCCGTGGCCGAACACGGGGTTCTGCAGCACGCGCTGGATGGTGTTGTAGACGAACAGCGCCGAACGCCCGCCTTCGCGCTCGTAGAAGATGTACAGCACGTCCTCGCCGTTGGGCGAACGGATGCTGCGCTTGAACTGCATGCCATCCATCGAGGCGTCGAACGCCTTGTGCTCRCCACCCTGCAGGTAATAGCCGCCGGGGAAGATGATGCCGTGGTCTTCGGGCAGCTGCACGCAGGCCTGGACGATGGCATCGTTGCGCACGATGTCGCCGGTAAGCGTGTTGTAGATCAGTCCGCGCCATTCGGTTTCGCGGTAGGGCAGCACTTTCAGCAGCACCAGCGAGCCGACCCGGGCGAACTCGAACTGGGCATCGTCCAGCGACTGCGTGCTGTCCTCCACCGGTTCGCTGTAGATGCCCTGCCCGGTTTCGGTGTTGTTTTCCACCTTGATGGTGAGATCGCCACCGGTGGTTTCCACGAACAGGGTATCGAGGATGTTCAGATGCGAATGGCGGCCGTTGACGGCAAGGTCGCGCGTGGCGCGGGTCCATTCGAAATCGAAGGGTGGCGGCAAGGCGATGTCACGCTCGCCGCGCGCATCGAGATAGGTCAGTTCACCTTCGCGTGACAACGCCCAGCGGAACACGCGCACGTCGCTGCTGCGCTCGCCGATCTGGAACGAGGCAAGCAGCTTGTCGCCCACCACGATCAGCTGCAGCAGGCGCGCATGCTTGTAGTAGGCGTACAGCTCGTTGAAGTCATGCAC
>NZ_JBFTNR010000979.1:0-1176 GCF_056665995.1 Stenotrophomonas sp. 05L44_2 | reverse complement strand
GGTTGTCGGCCAGCGGCCGACACTACCGGGACACCCGGCGTACCATGTGGGGCATGAGTACCCTGCCCCACACGCCGGGCTACAGCCGGCGCAGCCACGAAATCGCTCCCTTCCATGTGATGTCCCTGCTGGCCCGCGCACAGGCGCTGGAACAGGCCGGTCACGATGTGATTCATCTGGAGATCGGCGAACCGGACTTCACCACCGCCGAACCGGTCGTGCGTGCCGGCCAGGCGGCGTTGGCCGCCGGCCACACCCGCTACACCGCCGCACGCGGCCTGCCCGCCCTGCGCCAGGCGATCAGCGGTTTCTATCGCAGTCATTACGGCCTGGATATCGACCCCGAACGCATCCTGGTCACGCCGGGCGGCTCCGGCGCGCTGCTGCTGGCCAGCAGCCTGCTGGTCGACCCCGGCCGCCACTGGCTGCTGGCCGATCCCGGTTATCCGTGCAACCGCCACTTCCTGCGGCTGGTGGAAGGCGGCGCGCAGCTCGTTCCGGTCGGCCCGGAAACGGCCTACCAGTTGACCCCTTCGCTGGTGCAGCAGCACTGGAACGCCGACAGCGTCGGCGCGTTGGTGGCGTCGCCGGCCAATCCCACCGGCACCGTGCTGTCAGCCGATGAACTTGCGGCCCTCTCGGCTTCACTGCATGCGCGCGGCGGCCACCTGGTGGTCGACGAGATCTATCATGGCCTGACCTACGGCCTGGATGCAGCGAGCGTGCTGCAGGTCGATGACAGCGCGTTCGTGCTGAACAGTTTCTCCAAGTACTTCGGCATGACCGGCTGGCGACTGGGCTGGCTGGTGGCGCCACCGGCGGCGGTACCCGACCTGGAGAAGCTGGCGCAGAACCTGTACATCAGCGCTTCGAGCATCGCCCAGCACGCGGCCCTTGCCTGTTTCAGCGACGAGGCGATGGCGATCTTCGAGCAGCGCCGCCAGGCCTTCCAGCAGCGCCGCGACTTCCTGCTGCCGGCGCTGCGCGAGCTTGGCTTCCGCATCGAAGTGGAGCCGCAGGGGGCGTTCTACCTGTACGCCGACGTCAGCGCGTTCACCGATGACGCGCAGGCGTTCTGCGCACACTTCCTGGAAACCGAGCATGTGGCGTTCACCCCGGGCCTGGATTTCGGCTTCCATCGATCGAACCAGCACGTACGCCTGGCCTATACCCAGG
>NZ_JBFTNR010000978.1:0-1182 GCF_056665995.1 Stenotrophomonas sp. 05L44_2 | reverse complement strand
ACCTGACCCTTCCCGCCTGGATCCACGACCAGATCGACCTGGATCGTCGATATCCGGGCGACGAGGCCAAGGTCGCGCTGGCGATCGAGCTGTCGCGGCTGAACGTCGACCACGCCAGTGGCGGCCCGTTCGGCGCCGTGGTGTTTGGGCCGGATGACAAGGTGATCGCTGCCGGCGTGAACCGGGTGATGCCGCATTCGACCTCGCTGGCGCACGCCGAGAACATGGCCTACATGCTGGCCCAGCAGCGCCTGCAGACCCCGCGCCTGAACGCGGTGCTGTCGCCGATCACCCTGGCCACCAGCTCGCAGCCGTGCTGCCAGTGCTACGGCGCCACCGTGTGGGCCGGCATCGACCGCCTGCTGATCGGCGCCAGTTCGGCCGACGTGGAAGAACTGACCCCGTTCGATGAAGGCCCGCTGCCGGCCGACTGGGTGGGCGAGCTCAACAAGCGCGGCATCGACGTGGTGCAGGGCCTGAACCGCGATGCGGCGCGCAGCGTGCTGCGTACCTATGGGGAAAGCGATGGCGCCCGTTACTGAGGCCGGCATCGGCCTGCTGTGCCTGTGCCGGCAGGGCTTCGAGCCCGAACTGGCCGGCGAACTGCAGTTCCGCGCAGGCGCCGCCGGTTTTGCCGGTTACGCCCGTACCCAGCGCAACGACGGCTACGTGCTCTTCATGTGCGATGAAGCCGCAGCGCTTGCACCGCGACTGCCGTGGCGCGAGCTGATCTTCGCCCGCCAGAAGCTGGTGGTGCTGGCCGAGCTGCCGCAGCTGGACCCGGCCGACCGCATCACGCCGATGCTGGACGTGCTGGCCGATGCGCCGCGCTTCGGTGATCTGTGGGTGGAGCATCCCGATTCGGACGCCGGCAAACCGCTGTCCGGGCTCGCGCGTGCCTTCGGCAATGCCCTGCGCCCGGCGCTGCGCAAGGCCGGCAAACTCAGCGACAAACCCAACGCACGCCTGCCGCGCCTGCACGTGGTGTTCGTCGATGGCACGCATGCCTTCATCTGCGTGGCCAACCCGGACGACAGTGCACCCTGGGCGTTGGGCATTCCGCGCCTGAAGCTGCTGCCTGACGCGCCTTCGCGTTCGGCATTGAAGCTGGATGAGGCGCTGCTGACCCTGCTCGCCCCGGAAGAACGCGAAGCGCTGGTGCGTCCGGGCATGCGCGCGGCC
>NZ_JBFTNR010000977.1:0-1182 GCF_056665995.1 Stenotrophomonas sp. 05L44_2 | reverse complement strand
ATACTGAAGCGATGCGCGTTCCAGCCATCCAGATCATCCAGCTGCCTGGCCTGGAAACCGGCATCGCCATTCAAGGTGATGCGCGGCAGGAAGCTGGCCTTGGCCACGCCAATTCCCGCCGTGGCAGCATGCAGCGCAGCCTCGGCACGGCGGACATCAGGGCGACGCTCGGCCAGTTCACTGGGCACGCCCACGGCCACGGTCGGCAACGCGGGCCAATCGCGGCGCGCGCTCTGCAGCTGCGTATCCAGTGCCTGCGGCGGCTGTGCCAGCAGGAACGCGAGTGCATTGCGCAGCTGCGATTCGCGGTGCCGCAGCGGTGCGATGCGAGCCTGCAGCGATGCCACCTGCGCCGCCGCACTGGAGACCTGCAACGTGCTGGCCACGCCCTGGCGCTGGCGCGCTTCGGTCAGCCGCTTGATGTCGTGGGCGATGCTGAGGTTGTCCTCGGTGATGGCCAGCAGCTGGCGCGTTGCGCGCAACTGCAGGTAATCACGCGCGGTCTCGGCCAGCAGCGCGATGCGCGCCGCGTGTGCATCTTCCTCAGCCATCTGCACGCGTGCGTCGGCCGCTTCCACCTGACGGCGTACGCGTCCCCACAGATCCAGTTCCCAGCTCATGCCGATGCCGGCCTGGAACAGCCCATAGTCATCGCGACCGCCATTACCGGACGGATCGTTCAGGCCTACCTCGCTGTTGCGCGCGCGTACGCCACTGGCAGTGGCGCCGACGCTGGGCAGCCGGTCGGCCGCGGTGACGCCACGCGCGGCGCGGCTCTGCTGCACCCGGTTGGCGGCCAGCTGCAGGTCGAGATTGGCCTGCAGTACCTGCGTCGCCAGTTGCCCCAGCAGCGGATCATCGAAACCGGACCACCAGCTGGCGTCGTCATCCAGCGCAGCTGAAGCCACCGCTTCGCCCTGCCACTGCGTGGGCAGCTCGGCCTGCGGGCGCACGAAGTCCGGGCCCAGCGTGCAGGCGGTCAACGCCGTGCACAGTGCCGCTGCAGCCAGTCCACGCGGGAATACGCGGATCATGCGCCTTCCCCGCCCGTGCGGTGCCGCTCGCGCTGCGCACTCTGCACCCGCTGCGGACGCTGCAGATCCACGCTGGCTTCCACCGACATGCCGGCACGCAGTTGGCCCAGCAATGCCTGCTCCGGCTCTAGCACGATCTTCACTGGAA
>NZ_JBFTNR010000976.1:0-1184 GCF_056665995.1 Stenotrophomonas sp. 05L44_2 | reverse complement strand
CCCCAGTGCTGGTGCGCCTGCACACCGGCAACTTCGCCTTCGATGGCGTGGCCGAAGGTGGCAAGGACATCCGTTTCGTCGGTGCGGATGGCCACACGGTGCTGAACCACCAGATCGAGCAGTACGACGCCGGCCTGGGCATGGCGCTGATCTGGGTGGATGTGCCCAGCCTCAGCGGCACCGCACCGCAGACCGTATGGATGTACTACGGCAACGGCAATGCACCGGCTGCCAGCAATGGCCAGCGCGTGTTCGATCCGGATTACAGCGCGGTTCTTCACTTCGCCGACAGCGGCAATGAAGCACACGACACCACCGCCTACGCCAACCCGGCCAGCGGCGCGTTCACCGCCGCCGACGGCGCCATCATCGGCCGCGGTGCGCGCCTGTCCGGCACGCCGCTGCAGTTGCCGGGTTCGCCGTCGCTGGCGATTGCCGCCGGCGGCGCGATGACCTTCTCGGCATGGATCAAGCCGGCCCAGCTCGGCCCGGATCAGGCCCTCTACGCGCGCCGCGAAGGCAGCAACGTGATGATCGTCGGCCTGGATAACGGCGTGCCCTACGTACGCCTCAATGATCAGCGCAGCCAGGCGGTACCGGCGTTGGTAGCAGGGCAGTGGACGCATGTGGCAGTAACGGCCAGCGAGGGCAGGGTCGTACTGTGGGTTGGCGGTCGTGAAGCGAGCCGGATCGATGCGGCATTGCCGGCCTTGGCGGGTGCGGCCCTGATCGGTGCCGATAGTGCACCGCCCGCAGGCGATGCCAGTGCAATCGCCATGGCGCAGCCGTTCCTGGGCGACATCGACGAAGTGCGCGTTTCCAAGGTCGCACGCCCGGCCGCGCTGCTGCTGGCCGACGCAACTGCGCAGGGCGCCGAGTCGCGCCTGCTGACCTTTGGTGAGGATGAGCAGTCGGCTGGCGTCAGCCACTTCGGTTTCATCCTCAAGGCAATGCCGGTGGATGCGTGGGTGGTGGTGGTGGTGCTGGGCCTGATGATGCTGATGTCGTGGGCGATCATGATCGCCAAGAGCCGCTACTTTGGCACCGTGGCCCGCGCCAACCTGGCGTTCTCCGAACAGTACCGCAAGGTGGCCGGTGCACCGGTGGCTGCCCTGCAGCAGGTGGAGCGCAGCGGCGTGCTGGCACCGCACGTGCGCGACAACTCCACACTGTGGAAGCTGTAC
>NZ_JBFTNR010000975.1:0-1184 GCF_056665995.1 Stenotrophomonas sp. 05L44_2 | reverse complement strand
CGGCGGCGCCAGCCGTCTTGATTTCCAGGCCGTAGCTCCATTCCGGCGTCAGCGTGCCGCCGTAGCCGAAATGACCCGGGCCGAAACTCTGCGCGGGCGCCTGCATGGCCTGCGATACCCGTTCAAGGGTCAGTTCACGGGTGGAGGTGGTGTCCTTGATCAGATCCAGCAGGCGCAACAGAAGTTGATCTGCGGTGAGCGCAGACGGCGTTGCGGCGTCGGAGGCAGTCGATGCCATGGGAGCGGGTCCTTGAGAAGTCGACGAATGGTCAGTCGCGTGTGCGCAGGCGCAGAGCGAGGCCGCACTTAGGACGATCGTCCACGGCCGTGTGAATGCGTACCCAAGCATAAGCGTTCCCTGCATGTTGAGCGCTGACCCTAAAGTGGCCCAGGTGAATCACAGGTTAAATGCAATTGACGATTGCTGGCACCGGGGTCGGGCGCTTCGGACCTCAGGTGTTTGCTGCAAGCGGAGTTGCCAGCGCCGGGCTCTCCCTGGCGGCGCGCAGTCGGCTCTGGATGCCATGGAATTTTCTTCACTTCCTCATTCCTTGAGAGGTGGCAGCATCCAGCCGTGAGTCGATCAAGCACTGGCGTGGCCTTGAATTGCAGGCCTCCCTGCCGTTTTCCCGCGACCGACACCCGCCAGCTTGTTTCCGGCACATTTGCGCAGCGTTGAACGTGGTCCTGCGAGGCCACTCCCCTCGGCAAGGAGGCCCGCGATGCACAGTCCTGTTCACGCGTATACCTACCGCATCAGCAACCAGCCTATCGCGCAGGCAGCGTGCGCTGGTGTTGGCAGACATGCTGAAGACGTTGCTGCGGTTCATGCAGCCTCAGACAGAATTCTTCCGTGAGTTGAGCACCGATGGTTGGCTCTGCATCCCGCAATGCGCAGAGCCACTACATGCATGCGAGTCGCCCCATGGCGCTGCTTCGTTCGCAGCACTGGGCGCGCATCTCGTCCACGATGTCCACGCAGGCTTCCGAGGTGCACGATGAGCAACGAATCGAGAGGAGCCCTGCCGCCCCTGGATCTGGATGATGCCAAGGCCGCGCAGATGATTGGCAAGCTGGTGCTGGTGGGCGTTACCCGTTTTGGCGGCGATGGCCAGGTGCAGGGGCTGGAGCAGTTTGCCGGCACCGTGCTGAGGGTCAGTGCCGAAGAAGGGCTGGTGCTGGCC
>NZ_JBFTNR010000974.1:0-1186 GCF_056665995.1 Stenotrophomonas sp. 05L44_2 | reverse complement strand
GGGCTTGCCGGCGTACTTGCCGATCCGTGCCAGCGCTTCGCGCGGCACCTTGGGGCCGGCATCGTTCAGAACTGCCGCGGCGATCAGCCCGGGCGCACGCGAGGCCAGGGTGATGGTGACCAGCACCCCCAGCGAGGTGCCGACGAATACCGCCTTGTCGATGTTCTGCGACCGCAGCAGCGCCACCATGTCGTCGGCATAGGTGCGCGGGTTGTAGCTGGACGGGTCCGATGCGCGTTCCGAACCTGCGCGTCCTCGCAGGTCAACCGCGATCACCCGCCAACCCGCAGCAGTCAGCGATGCGGCCAGCGCATCGAAGTCGGCGGCATTGCGGGTCAGGCCGGGGATGCAGACCACGGTGCCGCGCGCCGGCTGTGCGCCTGCAGGAGCATGGTCACGCGCATGCAGGCGCAGGCCATCGTCACTTTTCCAGTACAGATCATCGTAAGACGGTGTCATGCAGAAGCTTCCTAGAAATCGTAACGGACGCTGAGGCTATATTGGCGCGGCGGCCCATAGAAACCAATCAGCGTGCCGACCGCCGGAATGTTGTAACCGGTGGTGCGGTACTCCTTGTCGGCCAGGTTGGTACCCTGCAGCGAGAAGGTCCAGGCATCGTCAAGCTTCCAGGTCACGCCGGCATTGACCAGCCCGTAGCCGTCCTGGCGGATCACCGGGCTCAGATCGGTGGTCGGCCACACTTCACTCTGGTAGCTGTAGCTCACCCGTGCGGACAGGTTGCTGCCATTGGCCAGGTCGGTGCGGTACTCCACGTTCAACGCGCCCGAGAAGTCCGGCGCGTTGGTGAACTTCATCTGCTTGGCCACATTGACGCCGCGGTCCAAGTACTCGTCATACTTGGCATCCAGCCAGGCCAGGTTGCCGGAGATCAGCCAGTGCTGGCTGGGCAGGTACTGGTACTCGATTTCCAGGCCGTTGATGGTGCCGGCGCCGGCATTGGTGAAATCGCCGAAGAAGGCATCGTCGACACCGTCGCCGTTGGTATCGATGCCGGTGAACACCGACAGCTGGATGTCCTTGTACTTGTTGTGGAACGCCGACAGGTTCAGGAACAGGCGCTGGTCGAGGAAGGCCATCTTGCTGCCGATCTCGAAGCTGTCGACCGTCTCGTCATCGAACGGCTCGGCCGAGCGTGGCACGGCAACGGCGTTGGCGCGGATGTTGT
>NZ_JBFTNR010000973.1:0-1191 GCF_056665995.1 Stenotrophomonas sp. 05L44_2 | reverse complement strand
CATTCGGGATTGGAAGCCCCGGCCATCCGTTGTCGATGGCGATTCATCATGCGCACGCAGAATCACGGGGTGCCAGTCGATTGTTCCGATGGCATCGCGCTGTTTGAAAGGAAAAATGAATTATCGCAATTGGCTTGTCGTGGCCAATCCCAAGGCAAAAACGACATCCTGCGCGGCGTACTATTAGAGCCTGAAGCAGGCCGTAGCGCCGCGATCGTGCGGCGTAACGCCGCCGTGCCGTGTCAAGCCAACCTAACCGCGTCACCAAGCGGCCCACTCAACCATCATACGCACCCGCGCGGCGATCAACGCGTCCCCGGATCACCCGGCACCAGGTGGCGCCACGGAAACACATCCTTGGCGAAATGGCTGACATAGCCCCCCGTCGCGGCCTGGATGACCATGAACGACAACCGTGGGCGCATGGCCTGCAGCGTCTGCAGCTGCGCCACATCCAACGCGCTGTTTCGCAACCGGAAGGTATGCAGCGCATCGAAGGCATCGCTGGCGAACAAGCGCTCATAGGCCGCGAAAGGCGTGACCGCTTCAGCCACGCGCGCGTCGGCCCAGGAGAACTGCAGCTCCGTCGATTCGCAAAAATCCAGCAGGCCCAAGGCAGGCAGGCTGCGTGATGCGGCGAGGTTGTCGATGAAGCGCTGGGTGTCAGAGCCACCGCCGATGCGCAGGCTGTGCAGGTGTGGCAGCGGAACCTCGAAGAACGCGGCGTCCGGTGCATTCGGCACGACCAGTTCGCTCAGATACGGGGCCTTGGAAACGAAGCGGGCGATCTCGCCGTCTTCTTCCATGATGGTGCCCGCGCGCTGCACCAGCGACATGTTGTGGTCGGCCGGCTCTGTGGGGGAGATCGACAATGCGCGCAGGCGCGGGAAACGCACATCGCTGTCCAGCAGCGCGGTGAACGCCCACTCGCGTGCCATTGGCCCCTTCGTCCGGGCCGGTGAACGACAGCGACATGATCGCATCGGCCACGCGCTGGTCGGACAGGCAGGCCAGCGTCCATGCGAATGGCTCTTCCCATGGGTTGCCGAAGAACTCCACGTGCAGGCCGCCGTACAATGGCGCCACGGTCACCCGTTCCTGTAGGTCTTCCCAGAGCGGGCTGGCTGGGTCCTCGATGTCCAGCTCATGCTCAGCCGCGCTGTCCAGGGTGAAGGCGTGGATGCGTTGCTG
>NZ_JBFTNR010000972.1:0-1193 GCF_056665995.1 Stenotrophomonas sp. 05L44_2 | reverse complement strand
ATACAGCTCCGATCGACCCTCATCTCCTGAACGTGGAATATCCACCTTCGGTGCGCCGTTGCCGAACTTGAGATCTGGGTTGTTCTGCTTTGCAAATGAGAACGCCACATCGATGTCGCACTGGGTGAGACCCCAGGGATCGGTTCTTGATACTGGATTGCCTGAGACATATGCGTAGGTATTCATGCCACCCGCCAACCCAATCGGATCACTCTGTACATACCGGCCGATGCTCGCGTCATAGTCGCGGAAGCCGTTATACCAGAGGCCGCTTTCCGCGTCGTAATACTGGCCAGGGAAGCCAATGTTCAACCCGCCTATCTCATCCTTCTGGACGCTACGTCCGTAGGCATAGTTGTACGCCTTCCAGACTGTCTGCTGGCTTGGACTGGTGACGAACTCGGGGCGTCCAAGATGATCGGTATGCACGTAGTTGTGCTGCCCACTGCGAGCGAGCCCTACCAGTTCACCTTCAAACCAGAAGTAATTGGTCCACACGCCATTGTTCAGCTCGGTCATGAGCTGGTTCTGACCGGCGTAGAAGTATCGGCTGTTGGTGTTCTCGTTGATCTTTGCAACGCGCTGCCCCTGAGCATTGAGCACGTAGTCAGTCGCTGTGCCACCGATGTTGCTGCGGCTCATGCGATTGAATGCATCGTACTCATAGGTGCTGATCCGGCTACCCGCTGTTTCGCTGATGCGATTTCCCAACGCGTCGTACTGGTACTGGCGGCTTCCGTCCTGGTTGGTGTAGTACAGCACCCGGTTGCTACCTGGATCGATACTGTACTGGGTAAGCTGGTTCCCCCCTTGGTAGCGATCATGGTTTCCGCCAGCATCGTAGGAAAGCAGATTAGTGACGCCAAAACGCGTCAGCTGGGTCAGACGGCTCAACCCGTCGTAGCCGATCAACTGCGTCATGTTTGGATCGACCGCATCGATGATGGCGTTGATTTCACCATCCCCGCTGTACTGGTAGTCCAAATAGCTGACTTTTTGGCTGTTAGGTCCCCAGACCGACATCGCGGTAAGCCGCCCCTCTTGGTCGTGGTTATAGCCTCTGACGAGGCCGTTACCGTATGCCAGCGATTCGTGGGCGCCCGTTGCCTTCCAGTTGGCCTGGGTAATGATCGAGCGCTGAGTGCCGTCGACCGTTGCCAGCAACGAGCTTGGCTTTCCCTGGTAACCATATG
>NZ_JBFTNR010000971.1:0-1210 GCF_056665995.1 Stenotrophomonas sp. 05L44_2 | reverse complement strand
CAGTTCACCTTCACCGCCCTGACTGTTGTCGGCGACGGCGAAGGCAAGGTCGGTTTCGGTTATGGCAAGGCACGCGAAGTGCCGGTCGCCATCCAGAAGTCGATGGAGCAGGCTCGCAAGAACCAGGTCACCGTCGATCTGAACAACGGCACCCTGTGGCACACCATCAAGGATGGTCACGGCGCAGCGCGCGTGTTCATGCWGCCGGCYTCCGAAGGTACCGGYGTSATYGCCGGTGGTGCCATGCGCGCCGTSCTGGAAGCAGTTGGCGTGAAGAACGTGCTGGCCAAGGCCACCGGTTCGCGCAACCCGATCAACCTGGTGCGTGCCACCGTGAAGGGCCTGACTGCAGCGCAGTCGCCGGCTCGCATCGCGGCCAAGCGCGGCAAGAAGGTGGAGGATCTCAACCATGGCTAATGAAACCAACAAGACCGTCAAGGTCCGTCTGGTTCGCGGCCTGCGTGGTGCCCAGGCGCGTCATCGCCTGTCGGTGCGTGCGCTGGGTCTGGGCAAGCTCAACGATGTGCGTGAACTGAAGGACAGCCCGCAGGTTCGCGGTCTGATCAACAAGGTCCACTACCTCGTCAAGGTTGAGGAATAATCCAATGACCATGCATCTGAATGAATTGAGCCCGGCACCGGGCGCTCGTAAAGAGCGTACCCGCGTCGGTCGCGGTATCGGCTCCGGCCTGGGCAAGACCTGCGGCCGCGGCCACAAGGGTTCGTTTGCCCGTAAGGGTGGCGGCAAGATCAAGGCTGGCTTCGAAGGCGGCCAGACCCCCATGCAGCGTCGTCTGCCGAAGATCGGCTTCCGTTCGCCGATCGCCAAGGACACCGCTGAAGTGCTGCTGTACCAGCTGGACAAGCTGCCGGCCGGCGAGATCGACTTCGCTGTCCTGCGTGCTGCCAAGCTGGTCCCGAGCACTGCAAAGAAGGCCAAGGTCGTCGTCAAGGGCGAAGTGACCAAGGCGTTCACCCTGAAGGGTGTTGCTGCCACGGCCGGTGCCAAGGCTGCGATCGAAGCTGCCGGCGGCAGCGTAACGGAGTAAGAGAATCATGGCGCAAGCTGGCATCGGTAACCTCGCGGGCGGAATGGGCAAGTTCACTGAACTTCGCCAACGTTTGCTGTTCGTCGTCGGGGCTTTGATCGTCTATCGCATCGGCTGCTACGTGCCGGTGCCGGGCGTCAATCCCGATGCCATGCTTGCCA
>NZ_JBFTNR010000970.1:0-1212 GCF_056665995.1 Stenotrophomonas sp. 05L44_2 | reverse complement strand
TCTGGGTCCGCCTTGAGCGAGCCGAGCACCGCAGGTCCGGCGAGGGCGAAGAGGCGCCGATGTCCTGTAGAGCCGACTGTTAGTCGGCTGACTTCTGCGCGCCGCCCCTCGACGGGCCGAGGAGCGCAGGGCACCGGTGCGCAGCACCGGCTCGCGACCTGGCGGCGTGTTTCTTTGGTTACTTTCTTTGCACGAGCAAAGAAAGTGACGCCTCCCCGCAGGCGCGGGAAAAGGCTGCCGGGCAGCGCCCGGCACTACCAGTGTGTCGGACGACGCTGCGTCGGCGCCGTCAGCCCTTCTGACTCACCGCCACGCTACCGAGAATCAACGCACCCGCAATCAGCATCTGCAGCGTCACCGGCTCGCCCAGGAACAACCAGGCGAACGCAGCGCCGAACAGCGGAACCAGATAGGTCACCGTTGACGCGCGCGACGGGCCGATGCGGCCGATCAGGCGATAGAACATCAGGAAGGCGAATCCGGTGCAGACCACGCCCAGCGCGATCGCCGCGCCCCATGCCTTGCCCGGAATCGGACCCTGCGGCAGATGCGTGAGCGCCATCGGCAACAACCACAATGAGGCGCACGACAACGTGGCAGCGGCGGCCGCWGCCGAAGGCAGACCGGTCATGTGCCGCTTCACCAGGTTCACGCCCAGGCCGTACAGCAGCGAGGCGGCGGCACCGGCCAGTACGGCCGTGCCGATGCTCAGCCCCGAGATCTTGGCCGTGGCCAGCACCACCACGCCGGCAAACCCCACCAGCAGCGCGCCGGCACGGCGCACCCCGATCTTCTCGCCGAAGAACAGGAAGGCGATCAGTGCGGCAAACAGCACCGTCATCGCATTGCAGATCGCACCGATGGCCGCCGGCGCACGCTCTGCGGCGTAAGCGAACAGCACGAACGGCAACGCCGAATTGACCAGGCCGATCGGCGCCAACCACAACCAGCGGCGCGGTGGGAACTGCGCGCGTGCGCGCCACAGGAACGGCAGCAACACCAGTGCGCCCAGCACCAGCCGTACCTCGACCAGGGCGAACGGCCCGAATGAAGGCACCGCCACCCGCATGAACAGGAACGAGCAGCCCCAGATCGCGCCGAGCAGGGTCAATTCCAGCGGTGTGCGCCAATCACGCTCGGTCGCTTGGGGTATCGCATTCATATGCTCTGTCCGTTCGTCATCGTGGCGCTGTTCCGGCCGCTGTTCCGGCC
>NZ_JBFTNR010000969.1:0-1218 GCF_056665995.1 Stenotrophomonas sp. 05L44_2 | reverse complement strand
GATCCACGCCATGCGTGGATAGGGTCAGGCCGGTACGCCGGCTACCTTCGCGAACGCGCTGCGGAAGCGCGCCATCTCTTCCTCGGTGCCCACGGTCACGCGCACGCGCTGCGGCCAGATCGGCCAGTTGCGGCCGATCACCACGCCGTTGTCCGCCATCGCCTTGGCAAAGGCCGCGCCGTCGCGCTGCACATCCACCACGAAGCAGTTCGCTTCGGTCGGCAGGCAGTCAAAGCCACGCTTGCCCAGCCAGGCGATGGTGGCCTGCCGGACCTTGGCGTTCTGCAGACGTCGCTGCGGGATCAACTGCGGGTCGCGCAGGCTGGCCAGTGCCGCTGCAAGGGCGGGCACCGGCAGCGGGTTCTCGCCCAGGCTCGCCAGCTCGCGCAGGCGCTCCGGATGCGCTGCAGCCACGCCAAGACGCAGGCCGGCCATGCCGTACAGCTTGGAGAAGGTGCGCAGCACGATCAGGTCATCGCGCTGGGCCACCTGTGCAATCAGGCTGGGCTGTTCGCTGTACTGCAGATAGGCCTCGTCCAGCAGCACCCGGGTACCTGCGGGCTTGTTGGCCAGCAGCCAGGCCAGCTCGTTGGCCGGACTGATCGAGCCGGTGGGGTTGTTGGGATTGCACACGTACAGCAGGCCGGTCGGTCGCGCGTGCGCGGCGGCCGCCATCGCGCGCAGGTCGTGCGCGCCATCGCCGCGCAGCGGTACCTTCTGCACGTGGGCACCACGCGAGGCAGCCATCTCGCCCAGCGTCTCGAAGGTCGGGTCGGCCACCACCAGGCCCGCCTGCGGGCCGGTCCACAGTGTCGCCGCACGGTTCAGCGGTTCGCTGGAGCCCGGATACAGGCGCACGTGGTTGGCGGGAATGCCCGCCTGGGCGATGAATGCGTCGCGCACCTCACCGGCCAGGGCGAAGCGGTAACGGCCGCAGCTGGCGATGCTGTCGAGCGCCGCCTGCTGGGCGGCCGGCGAGGGGCCATAGGGGCATTCGTTGAAGTTCAGCAGCACCGCGCCCGCATCGGCGGGTGGCGGCGCAACGGTCGCCGGCTGTGCCTGGGCCGACCGGGGCAGGCCGCTGCTGGCGAGGGCGAGACCGGCACCGGCCAGCTGCAGGAAGTGGCGACGGGAGGCAGGCAAGGTCACAGGGGGCGGTTCCGGAAGGGCGACCGACGCACGCTAGCGCTGGTGGTCAGTGCGGGCAAGGGGGTATGC
>NZ_JBFTNR010000968.1:0-1220 GCF_056665995.1 Stenotrophomonas sp. 05L44_2 | reverse complement strand
CCCTTGAAGCTCCAGAAGCGGATGCGGCTGACCATCAACAGTGCGGCGACCAGGGTCACCGCCAACGCCACGAAGCGCAGCTCGTTGCCGTTCCAGCCCAGCGTGCCATCGGCGAAGGCCCAGACGAAGGACATCATCAGGCCAGCGGCAGCCGGACTGGCCAGGCCAACGAACCAGCGCTTGTCGACAACGGCCACCTGGGTATTGAAGCGCGCCAGGCGCAGCGCCGCGCAGGCGGCGTACAGGAACGCCACCGCCCAGCCGAGGCGACCGACCAGTTCACCGTCGTATTTCAGTTCCGACAGGGACCAGTGATACATCACCAGTGCGGGCGCCATGCCGAAGCTGACCAGATCGGCCAGCGAGTCGTACTGCACGCCGAACTCGCTGCTGGTGCCGGTCAGGCGCGCGACACGGCCATCGAGGCCGTCCATCACCGCCGCCACGAACACGGCGATGCTGGCGTTGACGAAATCCCCGTTGGCCGCGGCGATGATGGCGTAGAAGCCAGAGAACAGCCCAGCCGTGGTGAACAGGTTGGGCAGCAGGTAAATCGTGCGCGAGCGCGGCGGCGGTGTGATCGGGTCCATGGAATCCAGTTTAATCGACTTGCCAGCGGTCGGCGCCAATGCTGCAATCGGCGTTCTACGCCCATTCTGCGGAGTTTGCCATGCGTGCCCTGTCCTGCCTGGGTTGCCTGCTGCTGTTGGCCAGTACCACTGCGCTGGCCGGCCCTGTCTACAAGTGGAAGGATGCCAAGGGCGTGACCCAGTATTCGGAAACGCCGCCGGCCGGGGCAAAGTATGAGACGCGTGCCCAAGCCAGGACAGCGGCGACGGACGCGGCCCCCGAGCCTGCCGCCGCGCCGGTGCCGGAACAATGCAGCACCGCCCGCGCCAACGTGACGCTGCTGGAAGGCACCGGCCCGGTGATGCAGGACACCGATGGCGATGGCAAGGCCGATACCGCGCTTACCCCGGAACAGCGCAGCGCGCAGAAGGGCCTGGCCGAGGCGGCGATCAAGGCGTACTGCCCTCCGGCGGGTTGAGGGGGGATCGGCCGGGCGGCGCCCGGCACCCGCCGAATCAACGTCAACGTCAACGTCAAAAGCGGGCATTCCGTGGGATGACGGGGCGGTGTCGGATTGCGGGGACGCCGTAAACCCATCCGTGGGGGCTTGGCAGCCGCATCCATGCGGCTGACACCCCGCAATCCGACAC
>NZ_JBFTNR010000967.1:0-1220 GCF_056665995.1 Stenotrophomonas sp. 05L44_2 | reverse complement strand
ACGAGGATGCTGGCAGGGTAGCGCGTGGGCCGCCGTGGACGTTCTCGCCACTGTGACGTTTCTGACTCTGCCGGAAGTGCCGCCCTCCGTGTAACTAGTGGGGAAAAACCACGGGAGCACAGGACATGGGCGAACAGAAGCAATCGGCGCAACGGACGCTGCTCGGTGATCCCGGCCTGCCAGGGGCCGGGCTGTCGGTCGGCGTGGTGGTGTTATTGGTACTGGCAGCGATGGCCGCGGTGATCGGCTTCGTGCGCCTGCCCGATTCAATGCTGGGTGTTGGCCTTGTCGGCATTGCGGTGTTCCTTGCCGTCGGCGCACGCATCTGCCAGGCGCGCGACCAGCATCAGGCGTTGTACCGCCTGCTGGGCAAGCGACCGTCGCCGTAGCGAGGGTCGCTGCATTGTTCAGTGCTTCGGCCAGTCCAGCTCAACGACCAGCGGGAAGTGGTCGGAGGGCAGTACGCCGTCGATGCGGCGGTCATCGGTCAGGAAGCTGCGCGCGTGGAAGCCACGTACCAGCACCCAGTCCAGCTCGGCGGTCGCCGTTCCTGTGAAGTTGTGGAAGGTCAGGCGCGGACCCTGCGGCGACTTGACCTGGCGACGGGTGTCCTGAAGCACCCGGGTGAAGGCCTGATAGGTGCCGCCGCCGGGCTCGCTGTTGAAATCACCGGTCAGTACCACCGGCAGGTCGGAAGGCAGCGCGGCCACGCGCGTGGCAATCAGTTCGGCTCCCTTGATCCGGCGCGGCTCGTCCTCGTCGCGGTAGGGCAGGTGGGTGTTCATGAAGTAGAAGCGACGGCCATCATCCAGGCGGCGGAACACGGCCCAGGTGACCATGCGCGGGAACAGGTTGCCCCAGCTGATGCTGCCTGCGACCTCGGGCGTATCGGACAGCCAGAAATTGCCTGACTCTTCCACCGCCAGCACCTTGCTGTCGTAGAACACGCCCATGTGTTCGTCGCCACTGCCACCGCGGCGGCCTTCGCCGAACCAGCGATAGTCGGGCAGATGTTCGGCCAGGTAATTGGCCTGCTCCAGCACCAGCTCCTGGGTGCCGATCACCGCCGGATGCGCCTGCTGGATCACCTTGACCATGGCATCGCGGCGGTCTTCCCAGCGCTTGCCAGGGTCGGTGTCGGCAGGGGTGCGTACGTTGAAGGACATCACCTTCAACGGCGCGGGCGATGCTGCCCAGGTGGCGGCGGGCAGTGCAAAAGC
>NZ_JBFTNR010000966.1:0-1221 GCF_056665995.1 Stenotrophomonas sp. 05L44_2 | reverse complement strand
AAACCCAGCTGCGTCTGATCGCCGCTCAGGCGCAGTCGCTGGCGGACAAGGCCAGCACGGGAAGCTACTGGAGCGGCGAAATGACGGATGGCCTCCGCGTGATCCGTGAGGCACTGGACAGCGCCGGCCGGGAAGTCAGTGCACAACGTTCGGGAGATCGGTGATGGCTGACCAGCTGCTCACCGCTGCAATGGTCCACGTGTTCGCCATGGCCGGGTTCCTGGCAGGACTGGCCACCCTGTGGGCGATCAGCCGCGCATACCGCACCGCGCGCGCAGGGCTGCGCTGGTGCTGGCGGAGGTGCGCTCATGGCTGAACCTACCGACCACCGCGAGATCGGGCGGCAGCTGGCCAGCATGTCCGGGGTGGATCTGTCTGAGGCTCGGCCGGCAACCGTGCGCACATGGGAGGCCCGTGGGCTGGCCCTGCAGGCGCTGGCGCGCGGCGACATGGCCGAGGCGCAGCGGGTGATGGCACACGCCACCGGGGGCGCCCGATGAACTACTACAGCGAATGGGATCCCTACGCCGCGCAGTGGATCCGCAACCTCATCGATGCCGGGCTGATCCCGCCAGGCCATGTCGACACCAGGAGCATCACCGATGTTCAACCCTCAGACCTCGCCGGATACCGGCAGTGCCACTTCTTCGCCGGCATCGCCGGTTGGTCCCTTGCAGCTCGACTTGCTGGGTGGCCCGACGACCGCGAGCTGTGGACCGGCAGCGCCCCGTGCCAGCCGTTYTCTGTCGCGGGTAAGGGAAAAGCCCAGGATGACGATCGGCACCTGTGGCCCCACTTCCTTCGCCTCATCCGTGCCCGACGGCCCGCTGTCGTCATGGGAGAGCAGGTTGCGGCGGCGGTTGGCAAGAACTGGCTCGACGGAGTGTCTGCTGACCTGGAAGGAATCGACTACGCCTGCAGGGCGGTGGTTGTCCCGGCTTGTGCCGTCGACGCGCCCCACCGACGGGACCGCCTCTGGTTTGTGGCCCACGCCGGCGGCCAGGGACTGGCGCAGCGAATCGGCGACACCCGAGTTCCATGCAAAGTGGGCGGCAAATCCGAAGGGAAAGACGCTTCCAATGATGATCGCGCTGATGCACGCGCTCTGGCCCACGCCGACTGCATCGCTGGCGGACAAGGGCGTTCGGTCGACGGAGGGTGCGATCAGGGAAGCGGCGAGAAGCCATGGACCGGACCTGGCCGCGGTGAGTGCAGCGGCGG
>NZ_JBFTNR010000965.1:0-1222 GCF_056665995.1 Stenotrophomonas sp. 05L44_2 | reverse complement strand
GCTCCACGCTTGGCAGTGGATGCTCGCGCAGGTAGATCGCGGCAAGCGAATCGGCAACGTCGCCCACCGTGCCCTGGCTCTGCAGCGCGGCACGCATGCGTTCGTCTTCCAGCGAGGCGGTGAAGCCACTGCTCCACCCTTCCACCATCGTCTGCAGGTGCGGCTGGAAGTGGTCGAGCTGCTTGAACAGCGCGCGGTGCGCGCCGGCGGTGAAGCCCAGTTGCAGGCCGAAGAACGCGACAAGCAACGGCAGCAGCACCACATACGAGGCCAGCAGCCCGTGGTGCCAACGCYGCTGCCGCCGCAGCCAACCGCGTCGATGCAGCCCGCGCCAGGCGAAGATGCCCAGCACCAGCCCCAACAGCGTGCCCAGCACGCTGCCGCCGATCAGATCGAGCACGCTCAGGCCGGTCCAGAATTCGCCAAGCCAGTACTGCGCTTCCTGCATGGTGTTGCCTTCCGTGGTTCAGTGCGGCCGCCATGGTAACCGCGACCCGATGCTCGGCTGCTCTCTGCAGCCGGCAGATGCAGACTGTTGGACAGCCGGCGGGTGCAGACCGTCGGCCAGCCGATGGGTGCGGACCCTCGGCCAGCCGATGGGTGCGGACAGTTGGTCCGCCGGTGGGTGCGGACCGTTGGTCCGCACGCCCCCACGCAGTCGCCCGCCAGCGGCCGGCACGACCCGGCAAGCAATGCGACAATCGCACACCTTTCCTGCAGCAACGAGGCCCACATGGCCAAACTGACCCTGGCCAGCGTGGACACGCTGCGTACCCGCTTCACTGATGATGCCGCCTGCGATGCAGCGCTGTCCGCCTTTGCCGACCCGGCTGCGGCGCGCGTACCGCTGCGTGAGCTGGTCGAGGCACAGCACCGCTACCTGCAGGCCGAACATGAAGTGGCACAGGTGGCCGATATCCTGCGCCGCGACCAGAAGTACGCACCGGTCGGTCGCCCGTCGGTGCATATCGTGCAGCTGCGCAAGCAGCAGGCAACGACCAAGCAGGCCGCGCTGATCGCCCGCCAGGTAGTGGCGCAGGCGGCGCAGACGTTCGTGCGTGCGAGCGGGTTGGCGGTGAAGGCCAAGCAGAGCCCGAGCGAAGCGTCGGCGGCGTGGCTGGGTACGCTGCGCTGAGCGCCCGTACCCGGTAATGGCCACCCTTGGTTGGCCTGCGGAGTGCTCGTGCGCCAACCGAGGTTGGCACCTACCGGGTAGTGCCGG
>NZ_JBFTNR010000964.1:0-1223 GCF_056665995.1 Stenotrophomonas sp. 05L44_2 | reverse complement strand
GCTGCATGCCCTGCAGCGTCTGCCGCATCGCGTCGATCTCCCGACGCAATGCCTGCGCATCATCCTGTGCGTGCAACGGCATCGCTGCCATCGCCGTCAGGCACCCCATACTCAGTACCGCCAAGCGCATTGCATCCTCCCCGGACTGGAACTTCCGCCGCGCGGCCGAGCAGCGCGCGTGCGCCGCCCCGACCTCAACGAGCCGTTGCTGGAAATGCGGGTACTGCGTCGACGACCGTCGCCAGCCTGCGCGATGCAGGCAACAGGGCGATGACATTGCCCCACCTGCCCGGACAGCGCCGGAGTCGCTTCCACTGCGGCAGCGCTGCCGAAGGGGTGGCGACCGCAGGGGTCTGGGTAACAAGCGCTGGGTGAGAATGTCGTGAATGGCATTGCGCGCACGCCCTCTCGAGGGCATGACCTGTGCGGCATCCATAGCGCAGTGACGCTGTATTCCATGCGCCAAGGCTAGTTCGACTGTCGTTTTTGGCCTTGATTGGGATCAAAGCGAAATGCTTGATGTCAGTCACGATTCAGACGTGACATCTGTTCGTGACGTGCGCAGCCCTCTTCGCCGGGACTGTCGCAGAAAGCAACAGGCCCACATGTCGCCATGTGGGCCTGTCACTCGGTTCAGCAGCCCGGGGGCCTCAGCGTGGGCCGAGTACCGCCTGCAGATCGTTGCCCTGCGGAAGGCCGGCACGTCGCTGCACCTGGCCCTGCGCATCCTGGAACAGGATGCCGGGCGTGCCCTGGAAGCCCATCTCCACCATCAGCACCTGGTTGGCATCCAGTTTGGCTGCGATGTCCCGGCTGATGCTAGGCAGCGGCTTGATGCCACCGCGATCGAACTGATGCTCGTTCTCCAGCAGTGCCGCACTGGGATMGCGCGCGGCCATGATCGCCGCCGCCTTGGCCGGACTGTCTTCGCGGATCACGCCGACCATGATGTGGCGCAACTGCACCTTTCCTGCGTCCACCCAGGGCCGTGCCGCCTCCCAGAACTTGTGGCAGTAAGGACAGTTGGCATCACTGAAGGTGTACACCACGCGCGGCGCATCGGCCTTGCCATCGCGTACCCAGGCACTGGCCTCCAGCTTGCTCCACATCTTGGCCGACATCGGCGCGGCAACCAGCTTCTCCAGCGTCTCGGCTGCAACTTCGTTGCCCTCGGCGTCGAACAGGCTACCCACCAGCACATGCTTGCCATCGGCGGTCACGTA
>NZ_JBFTNR010000963.1:0-1233 GCF_056665995.1 Stenotrophomonas sp. 05L44_2 | reverse complement strand
ACCCTATGCCGCCATACAAGCTGGTAGCTGCAATGACCGACGCCACCGTGGCCGTCCCCGCCTGGGCCTCACGCCTGCGCGACATCGCTGATTTCCCGAAGCCGGGCATCCTGTTCAAGGACATCATGCCGCTGCTCGCTCACAGCGAGGACTTCCGTGGCGCGATCGTGGCGATGGCCGATCGCTGGCGCGATCAGAAGCTGGACGCGGTGGTCGGCATCGAATCGCGCGGCTTCATCCTCGGTGCGGCCATGGCGCTGGAACTGGGCGTGGGTTTCGTTCCGGTGCGCAAGCCGGGCAAGCTGCCGGGCAAGGTGCTGCGCGAGGAATACACGCTGGAATACCGCAGCGACTGCATTGAAGTGCATGCCGACGCGCTGCCCGCAGGTGCGCGCGTAGCGATCATCGACGACGTGCTGGCAACCGGCGGTACGCTGGTTGCTGCGTTGTCGCTGGTGCGCCGCCTGGGCGTGGACGTGGTCGGCGCCGGCGTGCTGGTCGAACTGGACGGCCTGGGCGGCCGTGGCCGCTGGGAAGCGGATCTGCCGCTGCACACCGAACTGGTGTTCTGATTGCGCAGGTGCCAACCAAGGTGGCACCTGCCCGAGCGAATCGCGGCGAACCGGTAGTTGCCAACCTTGGTTGGCACCGCATGGATGGGCCAACCAAGGTTGGCCACTACCAGGTCACCTCGCTGCCAACCGTGATCGGCAGCGCTCCTTCAATTACATCATCCGCACGCGGAAACGACGGCCCTTGATCTTGCCCGCTTCCAGCTTCGCCACCGCCTTGTTGACCTGCTCGCGGGCGATCGCCACGTAGGAACGGGTCGGGAAGATCGCGATCTTGCCGATGAACTTGGCCGACAGGCCGGCATCGCCGGTGAGGGCGCCGAGGATGTCGCCTGCGCGCAGCTTGTCGGTCTTGCCGCCATCGATGCGCAGGGTGCGCATCGCCGCCTGCGGCAGCTCGGCCGGGCGCGACGTCGCCAGCGGCGTCTTCTGCCAATCCAGCGGCTCGCCGCGCTGTGCTTCGATGGCGTCGGCGCGGTTCTTTTCGCGGCCCGCCACCAGGCTGATCGCCAAGCCACTGGCGCCGGCACGACCGGTACGGCCGACACGGTGCTGGTAGCTCTCGACGTCGGTCGGAAGCTCGTAGTTGATCACCGCGGCCAGTTCTTCCACATCCAGCCCGCGTGCGGCGACGTCGCTGGCAACCAGCACGTTGCAGCTG
>NZ_JBFTNR010000962.1:0-1234 GCF_056665995.1 Stenotrophomonas sp. 05L44_2 | reverse complement strand
GGCCGGCACCGTGGCTGCAGCTGTKGAAGCTGTCCTCGTTGCCGAGGCCACGCACGATGAAGCTCTTGGCCCCCATGCTGCCCGGAATGATGCCCAGTTCGCCCTTGCGCGCACTCACCGCGCCCTTGCGGGTCAGCATCACTTCCTTGCCGAAGTGGGTCTCGCGGTTCACGTAGTTGTGGTGGCAGTTCACCGCCTCGGCCTCGGCCTCGAACGGCTTGCTGATCACCGTGCGCACCGCGGCCACCACGTTGCGCATCATCACCTCGCGGTTCATGCGTGCGAAACGCTGCGCCCAGTCCACCGCGAACACATAGTCGCCGTAGTGCTGGCTGCCCTCGGGCAGGTAGGCCAGGTCCTGGTCGGGCAGGTTGATCATCCAGCGGCGCATTTCCTGCTTGGCCAGCTCGATGAAGTAGGTGCCGATGGCATTGCCYACGCCRCGMGARCCGSWGTGCAGCATGAACCACACGCGCTGCTCCTGGTCCAGGCAGACCTCGACGAAGTGGTTGCCGGTACCCAGCGTTCCCAGGTGCTTGAGGTTGTTGGTGTTCTTCAGGCGCGGGTGACGCTCGCAGATCAGTGCGAAGTCATCCACCAGCTGCGCCCAGCCTTCCACCGCCAGTTCGGGCGGCGTGTCCCAGCTGCCCTTGTCACGGCCCCCGCGGGTGACGCTGCGGCCGTGCGGCACCGCCCGCTCGATCGCGGTGCGCACCGCCGACAGGTTGTCCGGCAGGTCGCTGGCAACCAGCGTGGTGCGCACCGCGATCATGCCGCAGCCGATGTCCACGCCCACCGCTGCAGGAATGATCGCGCCGATGGTCGGCACCACCGAACCCACGGTCGCGCCCTTGCCCAGGTGCACGTCGGGCATCACCGAGATCCACTTGTGGATGAAGGGCAGCTTGGCGATGTTCTGCAGCTGCTCGCGCGCCTGGTCTTCCAGCGGCACGCCGCGGGTCCACAGCTTGATCGGTGCAGCGCCCGGCTGCTGGATCACGTCGTAATTGAGGGTGGTCATGGTGATGTTTCCTTTCATCCAAAGCAAAAACAAAGAGGGTGCGGTGACAAAGGGGGTGGAACATTCCGTCACCCGCGTTGCCGCGGAGGACGGCCGGGACTTGAACCCGACCCCGAAGGGCTTCCGATGTAGTTCCACCTGCATTCCCCGCGCAACGAAAGCGAAGGTGCCGGCAGCACGACAAGAATCTGGAGGAACATCCTGCTCTACCAC
>NZ_JBFTNR010000961.1:0-1236 GCF_056665995.1 Stenotrophomonas sp. 05L44_2 | reverse complement strand
GCTCGGAGGAAATGTACGCCATCCCCGAGGTGGGCAAGCTGCTCGGCGCAACCATGGGCTTTGTTTTCCAGCAGGCTGGTCTGAAGACGGTGTATGTGGCCGGCGACACCGTCTGGGAAGCCGAAGTTCGCGAAACGTTGAAGACTTTCAAGCCTGACGTGGTGGTTCTCAACACGGGCGATGCGCGGATCGATGGATTCAATACCGGCATCATCATGGGCAAGGAAGATACGCTGCGCGTGCACCAGATGTCTCCCAACGCCAGGATCGTGGCTGTACACATGGATGCGGTCAATCACATGAGCGTCAGCCGCTACGACCTGCAGGACTACGTCATCGAAAAGGGCATCGAAAGCAGTGTCGTCATTCCGCAGGATGGCGAAGTCATCGACTTCTAAAGGAGGATGTATGAAAGCGCTCATTGTGATTGATATCCAGAATGACTACTTTGCTGGCGGCCACTTCCCGCTGGAAGGCGCGGAGGAAGCACTCCAGAGTGCGCTGGTACTGATCGAGACCGCGCACGGCAACAACGATCTGGTCGTGGTCGTACAGCATCAGGCACCCGCTGGCGCGCCCTTCTTCGAGACCGGCAGCGTCGGCGCCGATCTGCATCCGTCCATTCAATCGGCGATGCGGAATTCCCCTTTGGTGGTCAAGCATGAGGCGGATAGCTTTCTGCGAACCAATCTCGCCGAGCTGCTCCGGCAGCACAAGGTGGACACCATCGATCTGGTCGGCATGATGACCCAGCATTGCGTCACTCACACAGCCCTCTCGCCGGAGGCGGTGGGCTACCCGGTGACGATCCACGCTGACGCGTGCGCCGCCCCGACCCGTGCGCTGAGTGCGTTGGCACTGAGCGGGCTGAAGGCCCGCCACTTGGTCGTCTGATAGGCATTAAGCGCCCTGGCACGTCACGGTCCAGAACGCGTGCAGAGGAGACAAGCACCTAGGACTTCACGGAGTGGCATCGGATGGATTCACCACTCTGGGGACCGAACTTCCCATGTCCGCTTCCGGCCAGAAGCGGACACCGACCAACTCGTGAACTGAGCCGCGCCGAAAGCGTCCGCTTGAATGACTAGCTATGTGGCCCTTGCACGGGTGCCGGAAATGGCTCGCCCGCGCCAACGCGCTTTGCCAAGAGGTAAGCGCAGTACTTGTAAAGATCGTAGCGCGGTGAGTCGTTCTCAACGTAGACGACCTTCGTTGGGTGAAGGTGCACACCCGCCT
>NZ_JBFTNR010000960.1:0-1240 GCF_056665995.1 Stenotrophomonas sp. 05L44_2 | reverse complement strand
GTATGACAGGCGGCGAGGTCGTTGCGCAACCGGAGACTGCCAGCACGCAGGCCAGCAACCACCGCTGTTTCCACTTCGGCCGCACGTTCTCGATCTTGTTCATGCTGTTCTCCCAGCGAGGCCATCGCCCCGGTCTGTACCGCCTGCCGTTCGCGCGCTGCGCGCTCGGCCTGCATTGCCTCGGCGTGCTGCAGCGACGCAACCTCTGCCTTTGCGGCATCGCTGCGATCGCCACGCCAGCCCCAGCCTGCCGCGAACATCACCGACGACCACAGCGCCAGCAGCGCAATCGCAATCAATGTGCGTGGCATCCCTCACTGCTCCGCCAGGCAGCGGGCATGACGCTGTTGCTGCCGTTGCCATACGCCCCAACACACCTTGTTGGGCTGTCCGTTGACCCGGGTCGAGCAGTCGTAGCCCCCTGCCCGCTTCCACAGCAGCAGCGCATCGCACGCTTGGCGGTACTCACCTCGCAGGAGATGCCGGCGCGTGGATGATCCATTCCAGTTGCCGATCCCATACTGGTAAAGGAAGTCGACATAGGTGTCGTACTCACCCTGTGTCAGCGCGACGCCCGGCAACGATGCGCGGAACTGCGATTCCTCGCGCGCCAGGTGCGCTTCCACGGTGCGCAGCGCACGGACGGGCGTAGTCCGGTCTCCGAGCCGGACCGGCGTGCCGTCCTCGCGCCGGGTCGAGCCAAAACCATAGGTAGGCCGATCATTGCGGGTCGGCACCACCGCCGCGTCGGTATAGCCCTCATGCTCGACAATGGCGATCAGGCCTGCGGCACTGAGGACCAGCGCGGCAACCAGGTGGCGCAGCGGCAACGCTGTGGGCGGCGTACTCATTCGCGTCCCTTCCGCCGCCACTCGCGCAGCCAGCGCCAGCACAGGTAAGCGATCTGTGCGGCGAGATAGATGATGGTCAGGACCACCACCAGGCGGTCCAGGGTGATGCCGGCGGCAAGTGCACCGGCAACGGTTACCGGCGGAGCCGATTTGGCCGCCGCTGCGCCCACTGCGCTGAAGATTTCTTCTTTCATGGAAAGTCCAGGATTTGATGCTGGCCACGACATACCGAGGTGGCCGGGAGAGGTGCCCGTCTCGCTGCCGGCTGGGCGCGAGGGTTCATCCGGTCGGGAGACGGGCGAAAGTTGAGCCCACCGCTCATGCGGCCTGGGCGATGCCTTCCATCCAGCCGCGCACGCGCTGGAAGCCCAGCTCGACCAGGTTCAGGT
>NZ_JBFTNR010000959.1:0-1242 GCF_056665995.1 Stenotrophomonas sp. 05L44_2 | reverse complement strand
GCGTAGGCCAGGTGCACGCTGGCGCGCACCTTGGGCACGTTCACCAGCTGATGGCCTTCATAGGCCGGGGTGCCGGTATCGCGTGCGCGCGCCTGCAGCACGCTGGCGCTGGCGACGATCTGCAGCGCGTCGGTCAGCTGGCCGTTGGCGGTCAGTTCCAGGCCGGTATGGGTCTGCTGGCCTTCTTCGACGAAGGTGTAGCCAACGTCGCTGCCGTCGGGCTTTGCGTACTGGTAGGGCTGGGAGGTGCGGAACACGGCCGCGCCCAGGGTGAGGGCGTCCACTGGCACGTACTTCACGCCCACTTCCAGCTGCCGCGACTGCATCGACGGCAGGAAGGTATCGGCGTTGGACGTCCAGAACGGTGCTTCCTGGCCCAGCGAAATGCCGCGCACGTAGCTGGCGTAGGCGTTGAGCTGGTCGGTGGCCTTCCACACCAGCGCGGTCTGCGGCAGGAAGCGCGACAGGCGGCTGTGGCGCTGCGGCGTGCTGCGCTTGTCGTAGGCGCGCTCGTCCAGGCGCACGAAGCGGCCGCCGGCCAGCCACTGCCAGTCATCGCCGAAGCTCATCCGGTCCAGCGCGAAGAACGCGGTCTGCCGGCTGTCCAGGCGCCGTGCCGATGCACCCGGCATCTTCGGCGAGGGCTCGAACACCGGCACCTGCACGTCGTGGATGTTGCTGGTGCCGACGTACTCGTTGACGCTCGGGCGCTTGTCGATGGTGCGGCGGAAGTAGTCGGCGCCGACGCTCAGCTGGTGGCCGACGCTGCCGGTCTCGAAACTGCCGCGCAGTTCGGCACGGGCCTGCTGGTTGCGGCGGGTGTCATCCGGGCTGCGGTAGTCGTAGATGTCGTAGTCGCCGTTGGGGGCGAAGTAGTTGCCCGGCACGCTGCCGTCTGCGCACCCTGCGGTGTAGTAGCAGCCGTAGGCGAAGGCGACGTTGTCATCGATCACCGAACGGCTGTGGCCGACCGAGACGCGCGACTGCCACGCATCGTTGAAGTCATAGGTGTGCAGCGCGGTAATGTTGGTGCTGGCAATGTCCACCGGCCGCTGCCACGGCTGGTAGCCGAGCAGGCGTTCGCGGTCGACGCCGCGTGGCAGGTCGCGCGCGCCCAGCAGCTGGAAGCCGGACACCGAGCGCTGCGCGCTGGTCTGGTAGTTGGCATCCACTTCCAGCTTGCCGTGTTCGCCGATCAGCCAGTCGGTGGCCAGCGAATAGAAGTTGCGGCGACCGTCGGCA
>NZ_JBFTNR010000958.1:0-1242 GCF_056665995.1 Stenotrophomonas sp. 05L44_2 | reverse complement strand
GCGCTCGCCGGGCATGGCCCGGCGCTACCTGTAACCGCCTGCGGCGGTTACTGCCGCAGTTCGCGGTAGGTCGCGGCCGGGGCGGCAATGCCAGGGCTGGCGCGCCACGGGTTGATGTCCAGGCCACCGCGACGGGTATAGCGGCCTTCGACTTCCAGCCACTGCGGCCGGCAGCGCGCGGACACTTCACTGAAGATGCGCTCGACGCACTGCTCATGGAACTCGGCGTGCTCGCGGTAGCTGACCAGGTAGCGCAGCAGGCCGGCACGATCAATCTGCGGGCCGCGGTAGCGCAGGCTGACAGTGGCCCAGTCCGGCTGCCCGGTGACCGGGCAGTTGGACTTCAGCAGGGCCGAGACCAGGGTCTCCTCCACCAGCGCATCGGCGTTGGCCGACAGGTAGTCCGCCTGCGGCGGGCCATAGCAGTCGATGTCCACCTCAAGGCCGTCGATCGACTCGCCCAGCGGTGATTCGCGCAACGCCGGCAGGCCGAACGTGACCTGGACCGGGGCGCCGGCGCAGGCCGACAGGTCGGCGACGAGGCGCTCGCGCAGGGCTTCGGCACTGTCGATGCGGGTGCTGTTGAGGGAGTTCAGGTACAGCTTGAACGACTTCGATTCGATCAACCGCGGCGAGGTGCACGGCACCTGCACGGTGGCGACGGCGACCTGCGGTTTGCCACGCGGGTCAAGCCAGCTCAGCTCGAAGGCGTGCCAGCGGTCATGGCCGACGAAAGGCAGCGCGGCCTCGTCGAGGCCGATCTCGGCACGGGCGCCGACGCGCGGGATGGGAAACAGCAGGCCGGGATCGTACTGCGACGGGTAACTGACCTCGCGACCGAGGCTGGAATCCTGTGGGGTGTTCATGGTGCTTATTGTATCGCGCGCAGAGCGGGCCTTCGGCCGGGTCGGCCAACGGCGGAGCCCCTCCGTGGTGGGGTTGGTTGGTCGCGGAAAGCCCCGACTCCCGGGTGCGGGCCGGGCGGGTGGGGCTGGCGGGGACGCCGTGAATCCATCCTTGGAGGCTTAGCCGCGCCATCCATGGCGCGGATACCCCGCCACCCCCACCCGCCCGGCCCCCAGACACATTTCTGCCGCCGATCCACCACGGGAAAGATCAGAAAAACAAAATCAAAAGCCGATACTTCAGACGTTCATGATGTCCGCCGTGTCGACCAAGGTCGACACCTACCAAAGCAGGATGTCGTTCCGACAGCCGCGGGAAGCTGTCGAAGGCGGGGTG
>NZ_JBFTNR010000957.1:0-1243 GCF_056665995.1 Stenotrophomonas sp. 05L44_2 | reverse complement strand
CGTTTGGTTCTGGTTGTTGCTTGAGCCGCTCATCGTCGCAGGGAAGGTGCTCGTCTTCCCGAATCCTGCTGACCTTAGTCCGGATTTCCAACGGGCGATGCAGGAGATGGCGCAGACGCGAACCGCAAAGTGGGTGCCTGCACGGGAAGATCTGGCCAAGTTCGAGAAACTTGCCCGTGAAGACTTCCAGCGATCGCTACTGCTGTTGCCGGACGACACTCTACTCCCGATGTTCAAGAGGAGCACGCCGGATAAGCCGGACGCGTACGTGCAGGGAGTTATCGACTACATGCGGCGTGAAGCCGAGAGCGACCCCATAGCACTGCTCCAGGTTCTAGGAACACGCAACCGGCTTAGTCAGGCGATGGTTACCAAGAGCGTGACCTTGGAGGTAGCGATTTTCATCGCACAGGCCACCGGGGCAGTCCCGGTCACGGACGTCAAATCACTGTGGAACTAACTTCATGATCACACTCGCGCAGCGCAGGGCGGGGGCAGCGCACCGACCAATCTTTGCGGATTACGAGCGCCAGTAGTTCTCAATCCCTTCAATGGACTCGTCCTCGCCGAATCCATCGCCGCAGTGGAGGTGCGAGCGGCCTTGCGTCGGGCGCTTGAGACCTTGGGGTTGCGTTCAAAAGACAAGGCTCTGAAGGACTTTAAAGCCCTCGGTGCGCGTCTGGACCGCCTGACGGATGAGGCGGGTCATCTGAGCAGTTCAGACGCTTCAGTTGCGCAGCTGCTCACTCCTTCTACGCCGACGGCCGGGTTCGAGTTGCCGGCGGCGCAGCGGCTTGTGGTGGGTTTTGGCCGAGGCGAGCCCCCCATCTTTCTAGGCTTGGCACTGCTCAGGACAACCCTGCGCGACACCGCAAGCGACGCAAGCGACGCAAGCTAAAGGCTACACATCCGCGCGTTCTCACCGCCGCATGATGTGCTGGCCCAGCAGCGCCTCGCGCGCCGCACCTAAGGAACGCAGGCCACGAGGGCAGGGCGCGTGACAACAGGGTTACGCATGCAGCGCTTGCTGTTGGCAAGTTTGAGGCGGCGCTGGGCCGACGGCGCCGGCGCCGCGGGTGCATCCAACGCCAGTAACTGTGCCAAGACCTTACGGAAGAAGGCTCTTGGCGCAAGCCTCCTCCAAGTATTCAGCGAGGCGCGGTAGTTGCACCGCCCCAGGCGCCTCGCGCAACCACATGGGCATGGCAGTTTGTTGGCAACGCGCTTTCGCTTGGTCAGCGCC
>NZ_JBFTNR010000956.1:0-1248 GCF_056665995.1 Stenotrophomonas sp. 05L44_2 | reverse complement strand
GGGGAAGTACACGGGGGGAAGGTGTTCGACCGGCCATCCAGGCCCGGGTGGGGCTGCGCCCGGGCACAAAAAAACCCGCATCGGCCGATGCGGGTTTTCTGGTGTCCGGGCGTATGTTGCTGTCTATCTACCCAGGGCGCAGTCCCGCATCGGCCGCGCACGATTATTCGCACGCAGATTATTGCGGTTGGTGTTGTTGACGGCGGTGGCCAGGCGGATCGACATGGCATCGACCCTACCCCGCTTTCCGGCACGGCGCAACCGTTGCGTTGGCAACCACTCCGCAGAGCGCATAATGGCCCGCCATGAAACGTGCAATGGAAATGCAACACCGCAACGGACGCAACGCGGCTCTGGCCGCCCTGATCTGCCTGGGCCTGGCCGCCTGCCAGACCCTGCCCCCACCCTCGCTCCTTCCGCCGGCTCAGCAGCAGAGCCTGGAACAACGCGGAACCGACGGCAGCTTCGAGGGGGCCTTTGATACCGCGGAAACCTTCGAGCGCTTCAACGATCCGCGCGCCATCGCCTATTACGAGCGTGCCGCAGCGGTCACCCCCTGGACCTTCCACAACACCAAGGCGGAAAAAGCCCTGGGCCGGATCTGGATCTCCGGCACGCTGCGGTATGCCGACAGCCCCCACATCAACCCTGCGCCGGTGCTGCGCGCGTCCTGGCGGCGTGGCGAACGCGCCTATCTGGCGGCGGCCTACCACGGCAATCCCTATGCGTTCTACGAACTCGCCAAGGCCTATCGCCAGCGTGGCGACGCGCAACAGGCGCTGTGCTGGGACCTGCGCGGAATGATCTACCAGCGCTACCCGAGTTCATCGTCGCGACTGCCGGATGCGGTGGCCGCGCAGGGCGACAGCGTGCATCCGCTGGTTGCGCAGATCCAGCGTCGCGCCGAGCGCGGCGATGCCGAAGCGCAGGTGGACCTGGGCGCGCTGCTGGAGAAGGGCGTGGGACTGCCGCGCGATCCGGCGCGTGCGCTGCAGCTGTACCAGCGCGCCGGCGAGAAGGGCAATGTGTTCGGCCAGTACTTCGCCGGGCTGCTGCTGGGCCGCAGTGCGCCGGGCGTCGAGAAGAACCCTGACGCTGCTGCGGCCTGGTTTGCCAAGGCGGAAGCACAGCAGTTCTACATGGCGGCGCCGAGCTACTGGAAGAAAGCGGTCGAACCGCCGTTCTTCAGTTTTTCGGAGTAACGCGCGCCGCTGCGCTCGCCGGGCATGGCCCGGCGCTACCCATAAC
>NZ_JBFTNR010000955.1:0-1258 GCF_056665995.1 Stenotrophomonas sp. 05L44_2 | reverse complement strand
ATGAACAGATGCGGCTTGTCGATGCCGCCCTTGCCGCCGAACAGCGTACGCAGCGATTGCCGGCTGAAGTTGGAGCGGGCCAGCCACAGCGCGTAACCGGCGGTGAAGTTCGCCGCCAGTGGCACCTGTTCGCCGTGCAGTTCCACCACCGCCACCTGGTAGGGGTCGTGGATCTCCAGTTCCGGCTCGTCGTCGTGCAGCACTTCCCACAGGTTGTTGCCGGAAAAACGCAACAGCACGGTCATCGACGGCGACGGCATCTCGCTCCAGTCGCGCTCGGCCGTCGTTGCGGTACCAGCGGCGGCGGCCGCCAGGCCGGTGCTGGCCGGGTCTGCCATCACCGCCACCAGTTCGGCGCCGAAGCCATCGCGGCGATGCACGCTGCGCAGGGTGCCGGTGAAGGACATCGATGCGGCCGGTACCAGTTCCAGCGGCTCGCGGGTGTCCGCTGCCGGGCCATCGTCGGCAGGCGCCAGTACGAAGGTCCAGCGTCCCAGCTGGAACCGCCCGTTGTCGTTGCGCACCTGCTTGCTCGAATAGGCTTCGAACAGCAGCACGGCTGACTCCTGCACGGCCAGGTTGTAGTAGTCGCGCACCTGGGTCTGGCGGTCTTCGAAACCACGCTGGTTGGCGGTGCGTTCGGTGAAGAACAGATATGCATAGGATTGCCGCGCGATCTGCATCCACGCATCCAGGCGCGGCTGGAAGGTCGGGTCAGGCGGGGCGGTCGCGGCCTTGCTGCGGGCCACCGACGCCGACTCGCGCTTCGGCGCCGGCATCGTCATCGCGTACTGCACCCACAGTTCGGCCAGCGCCGAGCGCTTGTCTTCCTCGCGGACGACGATGCTGCCCTCCATCGCCTCGATGCAGGGCAGGCCGGGCTTGGCACAGGCGCCCTCGTCCAGGCCGGCCACGCGCAGGGTCTCCATGGTGGCCGCGCTGAGCTTGCCGCTGGTGAGAATGTCACCGCGCTTGAGCGCGATGTACTGTCCTGGCGTGACCGTGCCCACCTGCACCGATGGGCCGAACTGGCGCAGCGTCGCGCACCCGCTCAGGGCGAGCAGGGCAACGAGGACGAAGGTGGTGCGGATGACGCCGATGCCTGTTCTTTCCATGTGAACTCCCTGCGCTGGCGCCACTCTAGCGGCAGGCGTGTCAACGCGGAAGCAGGCCTGCGGCAGCGTCGGACCGTGCCCGGCGAACCCCGCCTGTCAGCCGGTCTCCCCGCAGATCATCCTTCGATCAGGCAGGTCACCGC
>NZ_JBFTNR010000954.1:0-1258 GCF_056665995.1 Stenotrophomonas sp. 05L44_2 | reverse complement strand
GGCCATCGAGAGTCTGAATCACTCCCATTCCAGCGCTCCCTTCTTCCAGACATAGATGAAACCGAGGAACAGCATGCCGACGAACAGACCCATGGTGACGAGCGAACGCGCGCCAAGCTCCATGAAGACCTGCGTCCACGGCACGATGAAGATGATTTCCAGGTCGAAGACGATGAACTGGATCGCGATCAGGTAGTAGCGCACGTCGAACTTCATACGCGCGTCTTCGAAGGCTTCGAAGCCGCACTCGTACGGCGACAGCTTTTCCAGATCGGGGCGGCGGGGACCGAGGAATCGACCAACCAGCATCAGCGTAATGCCGATACCGGTGGCAACGATCAGAAACAGCAGAGACGGCAAATATTCGGCCAGCACAGCGATTCTCTCTTGCCTCTGCCGCTGCGCCTGCAGGCGCTTTGGCATGGGGGAGTGGACGGGAAGCTGCCTGGCGCCTTGCGCGCCAGACCAACCCGCTTTACTTACTAAATGGTGCCCAAGAGGGGACTCGAACCCCTACGACCTAAGTCGCTACCACCTCAAGGTAGTGCGTCTACCAATTCCGCCACCTGGGCAAACGATCACATCAGACTATCTTCCCGATGCGCCGCGTATTGTAACCGGCTTCAGTCTTTCTGGGAGCCTTCCGAAGGCTTTTCTTCACCAGAAACCGAAGATTCCGCCTGAGCCGGCACAGTTGCGGCCGGAACCGGGGCGGCCGGGACCGCATCGGCCTTCGGAACGGCCGGCAATTCGCCCGCCGGAGCGGCCGGAGYGCTGGCCGCCGGGGCGGACATCAGACCCAGATCCTGATCGGCGGCCGGGCGGTTGCCATGGCCGGCGTACCAGGCCATGAAGAGGCTGATGCCGAAGAACACCACGGCCAGCCACTTGGTCGACTTGGACAGGAAGTTGGACGCGCCACGCGCACCGAACACGGTCCCCGAGGCGCCAGCGCCAAAGCCCGAACCTGCCGCCGCACCCGAGCCACGCTGCATCAGGATCAGCGCGACCATGGCTAYGGCAACCAGCACGTAGACGACATTGAGGATCAACATCAGCATTGGAAATCCGCCCTCGGACTAGAGTGCCGGCGGCTAGCCGGCAACCGTAACTAATTGTTTGCCGCCGCCTCTGCGATGGCCAGGAAGTCGGCGGCCACCAGGGAGGCACCACCAACCAGCCCACCATCGACATCCGGCTGCGCGAACAGTTCCCCGGCATTGTCGGGCTTCACGCTACCGCCGTAAACAATGGGCAG
>NZ_JBFTNR010000953.1:0-1259 GCF_056665995.1 Stenotrophomonas sp. 05L44_2 | reverse complement strand
GACGAACACGGTGTCGCGGTCGATCCAGCTCAGGCCGCCCTTCGATTCGGGACGGAAGAAGCCGTCCTTGATCCAGCTCTTGCTGGCCAGGTCGAACTCGCGGGTGACATCGGCGTCGGCACCGCCGCGCGACAGCGCGATCAGGCAGCGGCTGTAATCCGGACGCAGGCAGTCAGCGCCGTGCCAGACCCAGTTCTCGTTCTCGGCCTTGTTCAGCGCATCCAGGTCGAGCACGGTTTCCCAGGTCGGCGAGGCCTTGCGGTACTCGGCCAGGGTGGTGCGACGCCACAGGCCGCGCTCGTGCTGCTTGTCCTTCCAGAAGTTGTAGTAGTAATCACCGATCTTCTGCACGCCGGGAATCTTGGCGTCCGAGTCGAGCACCTCGCGGATGCTGCTCTCCATCTGCTTGAAGGCCGGGGTCTGCGCCAGGCGCGCCTCGGACTTTGCGTTCTGTTCCTTGACCCAGGACAACGGCTTGTCGCCGGTGACGTCCTCCAGCCAGGCGTAACGGTCGGTGTCTTCAGCGGCCACGGCGGTACCCACCGAGGCAGCGGTCATCATGCCGGCCAGCAGGCAGGCGGAAGCGAATCGTGACATTGCAGCTCCAGGCAGTCATTAGCTGTGAAACGCTAGCATGGATCACCGGGGCCGCCCCCGTGTCGAAGGTCAGGCCGTGGCGGTGTGCGCCTTGYGCGTACGCGTGGGGGAGCGCCGCCGGGCCTGCCCATGGTCGCGTCGCAGCGAGCGGAGCGCGGCCAKCGTTGGCAACGGGCAGCGCAGCAGTGCCCACCAGGCCGCCAACGGCATGCCGACCAGCCACAGCGGCAACCAGCCCAGCCAGGCACTGCTGCCGCGCGCGGCCGGCCACACCAGCACCACGGCCAGGCCAGCGAGGGCGAGCTGCGGCACCACCCGCAACAGGCGCGGATCGGCGCGTTCGCTGACGCGTTCAGTTGGCGGGCGGTGGCGGGGACGTGTGCGCATGCGGATTCTCCGGTGGTCGATGGCGGTCAGCTTGGCTGCGGGGCTTCTCACCGGCTGCGACACCATTGACGGATGGCGTGCACACAGTGACCATGCGCGGGCAAGCCCACTGGAGCCCGCTCCCGCATGACCTCGATCCGCCCGCTCTGCGCTGTGTTGCTGGCCCTGTCCCTGGGCGGTCCGGCAGTGGCTGCCAATTCTCCACCGTCGTCCCACAACAGCGCCGCGGAAGCCTCTGCAGATGGGGCGATCGACCTGCAGCGCTTCATGGGGAC
>NZ_JBFTNR010000952.1:0-1259 GCF_056665995.1 Stenotrophomonas sp. 05L44_2 | reverse complement strand
GTCCAGCACCGCCACATCATTGGCGAAGCGCTGGTAGGTCACCGCATGCGAGAACGGCGCCTTCAGGGTCTCGGTCAGCACATGCACGCCATCGGGTGCGGCGTTGACGTCGTTGTACAGCGCCGGCTGGCCAACCGGGCGCACGCTGCCGGCAGCGGCATCGACCACCGCCAGCTGCGAGGCACCGTAATAGGCGAACAGCTTTTCGTCGTGCACGCTGGTCAGCGTGTCGCGCGCTTCATAGGTGCTGCTCTCGCCACTGCTGCCCAGCGACTCCTGCGCGTCCGGACCGGTGGGCGTACCGCCGTTGGACGGCGCCGGCCCCTGGTTGGCCGGCACCAGCTTCACCAGCAGGTTCTGGCTGCCGCCCAGCCACTGCACCGTGCTGCCGAAGATGGGGTTCAACTGCACGTTCGGCACCTGCTTCACCTGGCCGGTGGCGGCGTCGCCCACCCACAGCTGCACGCTGGTATCGACGGCATTCTGGAAGGCGAAACGGCTGCCATCGGCCGACCACTGTGCGCCACCTGCGCACCCCTGCGGCAGGTTCACCTTGGTGCTCTTGCCGCTGACGATCTCGACCAGGGTGAAGTCGGCCACACAGGCCGGAATGCCATAGCCGCCGGGCGTGTCGTGGCGGCTGCGGTTCTTCGGTTCCAGGCGCACGCCAGCCAGCTTCAGGTACGGCTGGGCGACGCGGGTGATGGACGGATAGGTCTGTGCGGTGGTCAGCAGCAGGCGCTGGCCGCTGGGGTCGATGTTCGGTGCCGGCGGCGGCGGCGCCTTGAGCACCTTGAGCAGGCGTTCCGGCGGCTTGGCGTAGTCGGCGAAGGCCGGGCCGGCGGCCAGCAGGCCGAGCGTGGCAACGGCAACGGCCGCCGCCAGAGAGGTACGACGGATGAGCATCCTTTTCCCCTGGGGTGTGAGTTGGGTACCCGCACGGCGGGCATGGGCCGAATCTAACACCCCCTGCCCACCGGGAAATGGGCCGGAAGGGCTAGTCGCCCCATCCTGCAAAGCGTGGCCCTGCCTGGCCCGGCCCCTCTGGATGCCCTTCGCCTACTGCCGCGCGTGCAACTCCCAGGTGGACAGATAATCAGGATCGATCACCGTCACCCCGCTGGACCGCAACTGGTACTCGCCTGGCGCGGCCGGCAGGTACTGGTCCAGCATGGGCGGCAGGTAGCGCTCATGGCCGTCATCGCCATCGGCCAGCACCAGCCCTTCTTCGGCACTGACCCTCAGCACGGTGCCGGCAA
>NZ_JBFTNR010000951.1:0-1263 GCF_056665995.1 Stenotrophomonas sp. 05L44_2 | reverse complement strand
GCCGAAATCCGCGCGTACCGACTACTTCGTCGGCAACCAGGGCGGTGATGGTGGCGGTGGCGGCAACCAGGGCGTGCAGGTGCAGCTGGTCGGCGACTCCAGCGCGATGCTGCAGGAGATCGGCCAGGAAGTGCTGCCGCTGCTGGCGCAGCGCGCCGAGCTGCGCGATGTGCGCATCGACAACGGCGAGAAGGGCGGCGAGCTGAAAGTGCACGTCGACCGCGAGCGTGCAGCGGCGTTCGGATTCAATGCCGAGCAGGTTGCCAGTTTCGTTGGCCTGGCCCTGCGTGGTGCGCCGATGCGCGAGTTCCGTCGTGGTGACAACGAAGTGCCGGTATGGGTGCGCTTCGCCGGTGCCGAACAGAGCAGCCCTGAAGACCTGGCCGGATTCAGCGTGCGCACCGGCGATGGCCGCAGCGTACCGCTGTTGAGCCTGGTCAGTGTCGACGTGGGTTCCTCGGCGACCCAGATCGGCCGCACCAACCGCCAGACCACGTTGACCATCAAGGCCAACCTGGCCGAGAAGATCACCGCGCCGGACGCCCGCAAGGCCATGGAAGCAGTGCTCAAGCCGATGAACTTCCCGGCCGGCTACGGCTTCACCTTCGATGGCGGCGACTACGGCGATGACAACGAGGCGATGCAGCAGATGGTGTTCAACCTGCTGATCGCGCTGGTGATGATCTACGTGGTGATGGCCGCAGTGTTCGAATCGCTGCTGTTCCCGGCGGCGATCATGAGCGGCGTGCTGTTCTCGATCTTCGGCGTGTTCTGGCTGTTCTGGATCACCGGCACCTCGTTCGGGATCATGTCCTTCATCGGCATCCTAGTGCTGATGGGCGTGGTGGTGAACAACGGCATCGTGATGATCGAGCACATCAACAATCTGCGCCGGGGCGGGATGGGCCGTACCCAGGCGCTGGTGGAGGGCTCACGCGAGCGTCTGCGCCCGATCATGATGACCATGGGCACGGCGATCCTGGCGATGGTGCCGATCTCGCTGACCGATACGCAGATGTTCGGCAACGGGCCGGAGTACTCGCCGATGGCGCGTGCGATTGCCGGTGGCCTGGCGTTCTCTACCGTAGTCAGCCTGCTGTTCCTGCCGACGATCTACGCGGTGCTTGATGACCTGCGCAATGCGGTGGTGCGGCTGATCCAGCGCGCTCGCGGCCGCGAGGTCGTGGCGGGAACCCCGGTGTAGGTGTAGCGGTCGAGCTTGCTCGACCGTAGGGGCGGAAACGTGTTGTGGTGGGGGGAGAC
>NZ_JBFTNR010000950.1:0-1263 GCF_056665995.1 Stenotrophomonas sp. 05L44_2 | reverse complement strand
ATCGGCAGGCTATCAGCCTGGCCAGATTCGCAGACTTTCTGCAGAAGAACGTTTGACGCTCGGGCGTCCAGCGCTTTGGCCGGTCCTGGTTGATCAAGCGGCGATTGCACAAGGGTCGACCAGCGTCCTCAGCCTGTCCGTTTAGGCAGAATCCATAGCGCTTCAGCTCCAAAACTCTTGCTGAATCCGCACTCTCGTCACAAGATCAACCCGCTCCACCCTGCAGCATGCATTGACTCTTCGGTACACGGCCATGCCAGACACAGGTCTTTTCTACGTTCTCAACATCGACCCGATGCGCGATCAGCAGGGGAACATCCAAAGCGTCATCGCAATCAGCGTCCGGTGTAACAGTTGCCAGCACGTCACTCACTCGACAGGCCCCGACCTCCAATCCATACCGGGCGGTACGCTGCTCGCTTGTGYCCAATGCGGAGGGCGCCAAGCCGTCAGCAACGCCCGCTTGGTCGAGTGCGATCACACCTTGGCCGCCAGAGCGGACTCATCAATCAGTCCGATGCCTGGGTAGGCCCTTCCCAGCCATCAAGGTACCTGGCTAAATCGTCGAGAACGTCGACCACGCGCTGCCGATAGGGACACGGTGACTGAGCAGTGACGGGCGAGCCCGGAGTTTACTGCCGTTCCAGAGCAAGCCACCGTTGCGTTGGCCGGGGCGGCCCGCGCCGCCTCATAAGCCAGCGCGCGCCGGCGCCCTACACCACCCGCAGCGCCGGGGAATGCACGCCATGACCATGCCCTGCCCCCGCGTGCACACGGAACCCTGCCACCGTCTGCAGCAGCTGCGAAGACTGCTCTTCCATGCTGCGCGCGGCCGCTGAGGCCTCTTCCACCAGCGCTGCATTCTGCTGCGTGCCCTGATCGATCAGATCCACCGCGTGGTTCATCTGCTGGATGTCATCGCTCTGCTGTTGCGCAGCCGCACTGATCTCGGTCATCAGGTCGCTGACACGCCGCACGTCGACCACGATCTCGTCCATGGTCCGGCCGGCGCTCTCGACCTGCGCCGTTCCGGCACCGACGTTGGCAACAGACGCATCGATCAGCTGCTTGATTTCCTTTGCCGCACCCGCCGAGCGATGCGAGAGCTCGCGGATCTCGGTGGCAACCACGGCGAAACCACGACCATGCTCACCGGCACGCGCCGCTTCCACCGCCGCGTTCAATGCCAGGATGTTGGTCTGGAAGGCAATGCCATCGATCACACCGATGATGTCGACGATGCGACGCGAGGAAGCATTGATC
>NZ_JBFTNR010000949.1:0-1266 GCF_056665995.1 Stenotrophomonas sp. 05L44_2 | reverse complement strand
GCACTACCGACTCTGCCTGGGTCTGGCAGGTGCCAACCTTGGTTGGCACATCGTGGTACAGCTGCCGGTCAGCGGCCGGCACTACCCCCGCTCAGCAGGCCGTCGGAACGGCGGCCATCGCCGCCAGCAGTTCGCGGTTCACCTGCTGGTGCTGCTGCTGCCATGCCGGAAGATCATCGGCGCTGACGTCGGGCTGACCATCCAGCGATGACAACCAGCGCTTGAAACGGCTCTGGTAGTTGGCAAGTGACACCTCGCCGGTGATGTCGCTGCCCACCAGTCCACCGGTGCGCAGGGCCTCGATCACCATCAGCGCGTGTTCAAGCTGGAAGCGGCCCTGGTCCCAGTTGCTGCGGGCGACATCTTCAGCGAACACGTCCTTGTCGATCGACAGGTAGGTCGGTTGAGGGGCCTGCGCCTGTTCGGCGGCGAACGCGGCGACCAGGGCCTCGGGATGGTCGAAGTGGCGGAAGGCAGCTGACATGCCCACGCGGCTGGCCCAGCCCACATCCACATCCATGCACCAGTAGGTCAGCCGCCGCCCCAGCAGCGGCCGCCAGTGGTTCTCCCACGCATGGCCCAGGCCGATATCGGCGGAGGTGATGCCCAGCACATGCACATGCGATACCTGCGGCAATGCGGCGGCAGCATTGACCCAGGAACCGCAGTGCATGCCGAAGGGAAAGCGCATGTTGTCCGGATGGTTGTCCAGCACCACCAGCTGGAACGGGGCACGCGTGTGCAGGTGCTGCAGCAGCGGCAGGCTGAGATGGTGGAAGTCGCCGCTGCCGAGCATGACCGTGCCGAGCTGTGCCGGCAGCGGCCGAAGAACTTCAGTGGCGAAGCGTGACAGCGTGGCGTTGCGGCAGGCAAAGCGCAGCGGGTCATGCCAGTGCTGCAGCGCAAGCGTGCGTGCCTGTGGCAATGGCAGTACGCCACCATCGAGGTCGAGGATCAGCGGCGGACGCAGTTGCATCGGTCAGCCTCCTCCATCCGGCTCAGCCTGCAGGTGCGGGGCCAGCCTGCGCAGGACGGCGCGCAGCAGCGGYGAACGCGCATGCACCGCGTGTACGGTGGAGGTGAAGCGGGCACCCAGTTCGGCCTTGATGCGTGAATCGGTCCAGCCGGCAACGTAGTGGCTGAGGCCGTGCTGCAACGCGTATTCCAGGTTGTGCATCCAGCTGACCGAGTACAGGTTGTGGTCGCGCGACTGCGGATAGGACAGGCCGATGTACTTGTCCACCAGCTTGCCGGCATGCACGTAGC
>NZ_JBFTNR010000948.1:0-1269 GCF_056665995.1 Stenotrophomonas sp. 05L44_2 | reverse complement strand
AGATCAAAAAGCGCTAACTGCCGACTATCGCCCTTGAGCTGAAGCCTGACTCGAATCGACCAGATCTCCTTGAGCTTTAGGGGCGCCTTCTGTCCCACAAGCTTGCCTAGATTCCAAGCAGGACGTTCCGCTGAGCGGCCTGAACTTCGCTTCATGGCTTTCTCCAATCCCGAGGTGGGATGGAGAGGCTCTAACTGCCTGTGTGTCGCCTCAGTTAAGAGGTGCTAGGGAGCTCAGCTAGGTCACTTTCGCGTCAAAGGCACATCGCACGATGTACTACTCGATTTTCAGTCGATCTGTAGACAGCTTCGCGATCTGCCAGAACAACAATGCGTTGCCCGTAGCTCGAGCAGAGAGCATCGCCCCGTGGATCGAGGCCATGAACATCGCGGCTTCCCCAGCAGGCGGCTCGACTAAGCGCATCACGCCCTTCGTCTCGCCCTCCGTCATGGTCTGTGTGAGCCAGGTTTGCAGATCGTTGAAGTGACCTGTGACCTCCTCGGCGACCTCTGCCGGGATGCTTGGCAGCTCAGCGGCAAGCAGTGCGCAGATGCAGATCGGAGGATTCGACGCCTGAATGCAGTCGGCCCAGTAGCGGATGTAGGCGACCAGGCGCGCATAGGGATCAGGAATCGATTCCTTGAGTGACTGCAGTCCTCGCCGCATCGCCTGCCGGTGCTGTGCGACGGTCGCCTTGACTAGGTCCACCTTGGCCGGAAAGTGGTGATGGATGCTGGCCTTCCTGACATCCACCAGTTCGGCAATGTCGGCATAGCTGAAGCCGTTATACCCACCCGACGCCAGCAGCTCGTTGGCCCGCTGGATGATCTCTTGGGCTTTGGGTGAATACTGAGGCTGGGCTTCTGCGGACGACATCAACGGGTTACCTGGTCTCGATAGGGACGCTGCTTATAAAGCGCTCGCATTTGCAGTGGAATTCCCACGATGAGCGCTAGGAAGAGCGCGCCCTGGACACCCAGCAGCAGCGGGTCTTTCAAGTCTGTCACCACCGGATCGCCGACAGGAAGCCTGCGCAGGCTTTCACTCACCGTGGGGACCATCAGCAGGAACACCGTTACGCTCAGCGACATCGTCTGGACATACGTCCACAGTCGCTTCGCCGGCCGCCACAGCGCGATGCCGTATCCGACCAGCAGAAACACCAGAGTGATCGTCGCGACGATCGAGCTCACCGGCTGGTGCGCGATGGGATAGACGGTGAGGATGCCCAGCAGCATGAACCAGAAGTAGGCGCGGCCGGCAGCAGTC
>NZ_JBFTNR010000947.1:0-1270 GCF_056665995.1 Stenotrophomonas sp. 05L44_2 | reverse complement strand
GTCCAAGGTAGCGTAGGTAACTCGTCCACCGGATGCAGAATTGGTGCGGGCGGCAGGACGGCATTCATGAAATCCAGTCATGACCGACTGCCATCCAGGTCGTTCAATCCGCTGCCCCTGCAGGCGTATCGTCATCGCTCCCCTACTGGAGCACGACGATGCAGACACGTGAACTCGGCCGCAGCGGCCTGAAAGTCTCCGCCCTGGGCCTGGGCTGCATGGGCCTGAGCCACGGCTACGGTCCCGCCGTCGAGCAGAGCCAGGGCATCGCCCTGCTGCACGCCGCGGTCGAGCGCGGCGTGACCTTCTTCGACACCGCCGAAGTCTACGGACCGTATACCAACGAAGACCTGCTCGGCAGGGCGCTGGCACCGCACCGCGACAAGCTGGTGATCGCTACCAAGTTCGGCTTCAAGGACGCACAGGTCGACACCGGCCTGGACAGTCGTCCGCAGAACATCCGTGCGGTGGCCGAAGCCAGCCTCAAGCGCCTGCGCACCGACTACATCGACCTGTTCTACCAGCACCGCGTGGATCCGAACGTGCCGATCGAGGATGTGGCCGGCACCGTGCGTGACCTGATCGCCGAGGGCAAGGTGCGCCACTTCGGCTTGTCCGAAGCCAGCGCCGCCACGGTGCGTCGCGCGCATGCCGTGCAACCGGTGGCCGCAGTGCAGAGTGAGTACTCGCTGTGGTGGCGCGAACCGGAACGCGAACTGCTGCCGGCGCTGCAGGAACTCGGCATCGGCTTCGTGCCGTTCAGCCCGCTCGGTCGCGGCTTCCTGACTGGCGCGATCAACGCCGACACCACCTTCGCCGACAACGATTTCCGCAACACCGTGCCACGCTTCGAAGTGGAAGCGCGTCGCGCCAATCAAGCGCTGGTTGACCGCATCACCACGATCGCGGCGGCGCGGGGCGCCACCCCGGCACAGGTCGCGCTGGCCTGGCTGCTGGCGCGGGCACCGTGGATCGTGCCGATTCCGGGGACGACCAGGATCCATCGCCTGGAAGAGAACCTTGCCGCCGCCGACCTGCAGCTGTCTCCCGCCGAGCTGGAGCGCATCGCGCAGACGCTGCAGGAGATCGCCATCGTCGGCGAGCGCTACAACGCGCAGCGCGCAGCGCAGGCCAAGGGCTGATCGCAGTGTGTGCGGACTTTCGTCCTGTGCTGGGTGTGGTCTTTCGATCTTTGGTGGGCGCGGACTTTCGATCTGTGGTGGGTGCGGACTCTCGTCCTGTGGTGGGTGCGGACCGTTGGTCCGCACGC
>NZ_JBFTNR010000946.1:0-1271 GCF_056665995.1 Stenotrophomonas sp. 05L44_2 | reverse complement strand
GGCCAAGGTGGTTGAATGGCGCCGCGATTTCCACCAGCACCCGGAACTGTCCAACCGCGAGGAGCGCACCTCCGCCGAGGTCGCCAAGCGCCTGCGCGCGATGGGCCTGAAGCCGAAGACCGGCATTGCCCACCACGGCGTGGTGGCGATCATCGAAGGCGGCAAGCCGGGCCCGAAGATCGCCCTGCGCGCGGACATGGACGCACTGCCGGTGACCGAGCAGACCGGCCTGCCATTCGCCTCCAAGGCCACCGCGCAGTACCGCGGGCAGACCGTGGGCGTGATGCACGCCTGTGGCCATGACGCGCACACTGCCACCCTGCTGGGCGTGGCCGAAGCGCTGGTGGCGATGAAGAAGGACCTGCCGGGCCAGGTGATGCTGATCTTCCAGCCGTCCGAAGAAGGTGCGCCGCCACCGGAAGAGGGCGGTGCGGCGCTGATGCTGAAGGAAGGTCTGTTTGCCGACTTCAAGCCCGAGGCGGTGTTCGGCCTGCATGTGTTCTCCAGCGTGCAGGCAGGGCAGATCGCGGTGCGCGGTGGCCCGCTGATGGCCGCGTCCGATCGTTTCGGCATCAAGGTGATCGGCCGCCAGACCCATGGCTCGGCACCGTGGAACGGCGTGGATCCGATCGTGGCCACTGCTGATCTGATCGGCACCGCACAGACCATCGTCAGCCGCCGCGCCAACCTGTCCAAGCAGCCGGCGGTGCTGACCTTCGGCGCGATCAACGGCGGCATCCGCTACAACATCATTCCCGATGAAGTGGAGATGGTCGGCACCATCCGCACCTTCGACGAAGGCATGCGCCAGCAGATCTTCGCCGATCTGCGCAACGTGGCCGACCACACCGCTGCCGCGCATGGGGCCAAGGCGGTGACCGACATCTACGAATCGGAAGGCAACCCGGCCACGGTGAACGACCCGGCGCTGACCGCGAAGATGCTGCCGAGCCTGCAGGCGGTGGTGGGCAAGGACAACGTGTACGAGCCGCCGCTGCAGATGGGCGCGGAGGATTTCTCGCTGTACGCCAAGGAAGTGCCGGGCATGTTCTTCTTCGTCGGTTCCACCAGCGTGGGCATCGACCCGGCGACGGCGCCGGCCAACCATTCGCCGAAGTTCCTGTTGGATGAGAAGGCGCTGGATGTCGGATTCCGTGCGCTGCTGCAGGTGAGCCTGGATTATCTGCATGGTGCGGGCACCCCGGCGGGTTGAGGGTTTCGGGCAGGGCTGCGCCCTGCACCCGCCGAAGCGGTAGTGCCGGCCGCTGGCC
>NZ_JBFTNR010000945.1:0-1272 GCF_056665995.1 Stenotrophomonas sp. 05L44_2 | reverse complement strand
CCTTGTCGAAGATGCGTGTCTGCAGGAACTGCTGGTAGCTCATGCCCGAGATGTGCTCGATCACCTGCTGGGCGACTGCATACAGGATGTTGTCGTAGGCATAGCGCTCGCGGAAACCGCCCTTCAGCGGCACCTGGCCGAGGCGCTGCACGACTTCGGCATTGCTGTAGGAGGTGGTCGGCCAGAACAGCAGGTCGCCTGCGCCCAGGCTCAGGCCACTGCGGTGGGAAAGCAGGTCTCGGATCGTCATCTGCCCGGTCACGAACGGATCGGACATGCGGAACGATGGCAGGTGGTCGATCACCTTGTCGTCCATCTTCAGCTTGCCGTCCTCGGCCAGCAGGTTCAGCGAGGTGGCAGTGAAGGCCTTGGTGTTGGAGGCGATGGCGAACAGGGTATCGGCCTCGACCGGCGCCGGCTTGCCCAGCTCACGCACGCCCCAGCCGCGTTCCAGCACCACCTGCCCGTCCTTGACCACGGCCACGGCGATACCGGGCACGTCGAACTGCGCGCGCACGCGCTCCACGGTCGCATCCAGGTCCTGCAGCTGCTGCGGGGTCGCCGCATTGGCCATGGTCGTGCACGCAAGCAGCACGGCTCCTCCGATCCAGGTTTTCATCCAGCACCATCTCCGAACAGGGGTAGCGGCCATGTGCAGGCCGTCACCGGGGTTTCGCGCGATGGTAACGGCCACGGGTGCAGCCTGCCCTGTGCCATAGGAGGGGTGTCATGGGTGCGAACGGCCAGAGCAGCAACGGCTCCACCATCATTCCGTGCCTGCGTTACCGCGATGCGCTGGCGGCCATCGACTGGCTGCAGCGCGCGTTCGGTTTCCACGCGCAGGCCGTGCATGCCGACGGCGATACGGTGCATCACGCGCAGCTGGTATTCGGCCAGGGCATGATCATGCTTGGATCTGCCAGCAACAGCGGCGAATGGGCCAAGCTGGCGGTGATGCCCGATGAAGTCGGCGGCCGGCAGACCCAGAGTGCCTGCGTGATCGTCACCGATGTCGACGCCCACTATGCCCGGGCCAAGGYTGCCGGTGCGCGCATYGTCATCGACATTGCCGACCAGGCCTACGGTGGACGTGGCTATGCCTGCGCCGATCCGGAAGGCTACCTGTGGTGGTTCGGCAGTTACGATCCATGGCGAGCGGAACACACGCAATGACGGCACGGCAAGCGTCTGCGGCGCCGGTCCGCTGCGGTATCGGCGGCTGGGTGTTCCCGCAATGGCGTGGGGGCGCCTTCTATCCGCCAGGACTGATCC
>NZ_JBFTNR010000944.1:0-1278 GCF_056665995.1 Stenotrophomonas sp. 05L44_2 | reverse complement strand
GGCCGGTGCCGTCGCTGCTGTTGGCCAGCGACAGCAGGCCCTCGCGGATCTGGTTCAACTCGGTGATCAGGGTCTTCTTGTCGGGCGCACTCAAGGCGGGATTGCTGGCCTGGATGGTCAGATCGTTGACGCGCGCCATCAGGTCGTTGACCTGGGCCAGGGTGTTTTCCTGCACGCCCAGACGGTTCTGCACGTTGTTGCCATTGAGCTTCATGCGTTCCAGTGCGGCCAGGCTGCGGTCCAGGCCCACCGCAGCGCCTGCGGCGACCGGATCGTCCTTGGCGCTGACGATCTTGCTGCCGGTGGCGATCTGCTGTTCCAGGTGGCTGAGTTTGGCCTGCTTGGCCATCATCAGCGCTACCGACTGGCTGTACATCATTCCGGTGGAGATGCGGTTGCTCATCGGCGCACGGCTCCCAGGATGGTCTGGAACATGGAATCGGCGGTGGAGATCAGCTGCGAGGCGGCCTGGTAGGCCTGTTGCAGGCGCAGCATGTCGGCCGCTTCCTCATCGAGGTTGACGCCGGACACTTCGTCACGCGCTGCCTGTGCCTGGTCGGCGATCACCTGCTGCGCCCCCAGCGAATACTCCGCCGAACGCGCTGCTGCACCGACCTGGGTGGTCAGCCCGCCCAATGCGCCGCCCAGCGTCACCGTGCCGGCGTTGAACGCCTTGGCCGATTCCACCTTGGACAGCTTGGTGGCATTGCTGTTGTCCGACGAGCCGGCCGGGGTCGGGGTGATGTTGAAGGTGTCGCCATTCTTCGGCACGCCATCGAGCACGAAGCTCCAGCCGTTGGCGCTGATGGTCTGCCCGGGCGTATAGGTCTGCGGTGGGCCGCCATCGATGGTGTAGGTGGTGGCCGAGGTGAACACGATCGCAGCAGGATTGCGCAGGTTGGCGTTGGCCGCATCGGTCACGGTCACGCCGCTCAGCTTGCCGGTGCCGGTGTTGGCCAGTGCGGCAGCGCCCTTGATGGCGGCGGCCGCGGCAATGCGCGACGGATCGGTGATCGCCATCTCCAGGCTGCCGGCCACGCCAGCCGTCGGCTGCAGCAGGAAGCGGTCGTTGGCCGCCGGGGTGCCGCCCACCACCAGCTTCACGCCGTTGATGATCAACGGGTCGGCAGCGGTACCGGTGCCGGTCAGCGGCACGCTGGCGCCGGTGTCGGCGCGGCTGGCGGCCCAGTTGCTGCCATCGAACTTGAGCACGATGTTCTGCGCTTCCAGCTTGCCGAGGTCGCCGTAGCTGGCGGTGATCGCGCCGGTGCCGGTGTT
>NZ_JBFTNR010000943.1:0-1281 GCF_056665995.1 Stenotrophomonas sp. 05L44_2 | reverse complement strand
ATGGTGGACAGGAACAGATGGCCACCCGGCTTCAGCAGGCGCTTGCAGGCCTCGATGATCGCGCCCGGATCGGGCACGTGCTCGAGCATTTCCATGCAGGTCACCACATCGAAGCTGCCCGGTTGTTCGGCGGCCAGGTCCTCGGCGGCCTGCACGCGGTAGTCGACGCTGACGCCACTTTCCAGGGCATGCAGGCGCGCAACCTTGACCAGCTCCGGCGCCAGGTCGATGGCGGTCACTTCGGCACCGGCCTGGGCCAGCGCTTCACTCAGCAGCCCGCCACCGCAGCCGATGTCGAGCACGCGTGCGCCACGCAGCGACGCGCGGTCGGCAACGTACTGCAGGCGCACCGGATTCAGTGCGTGCAGCGGCTTCTGCGGGCCGTCGGCGTCCCACCAGCGGTTGGCCAGCGCGGCGAACTTGTCCAGCTCGGCCTGATCGAAATTGGAAGAAGCGTGGGGGGCAGTCATGACGGTTGTCCTTGCGGCGCCTGCACTCAGGCGCGGATATGACGGATGCGCTCGCGCCACTGGCGCGCGTTGGCGATGATGCCCGGCAGGTCCATGCCGACCAGCTCGCGCTGCACCAGCTTGGGCTTGCCGGCGATCCAGACGTCGCTGACCTGCTGGCGGCCGGTGGCGTACACCAGCTGCGACAGCACGTTGTGCAGCGGCTGGGTCTCCAGCGCGGACAGATCAACGCAGACCAGGTCGGCCTGCTTGCCGACCTCGATCGAACCGATGCGCTCGCCGAAGCCCAGGGCGCGGGCGCCGCCGAGGGTGGAGGCGCGCAACGTGGTCGCCGCATCCAGCGCGGTGGCATCGTCGGCCACGGCCTTGGCCAGGATCGCCGCCGTGCGGTTCTCGCTGAACATGTCCAGGTCGTTGTTGCTGGCGCAGCCGTCGGTGCCGATGGCCAGGTTCACGCCGGCGCGCTGCAGGGCGCAGGCCGGGCAGAAACCAGAAGCCAGCTTCAGGTTCGATTCCGGGCAATGCACCACGCTGACGCCGCGCTCGGCGCACAGGTGGATCTCGGCCTCGGTCAGCTGGGTCATGTGCACCGCGATCAGGCGGTCGTTGACCAGACCGAGGCGATCCAGCCGCGCCAGCGGACGCTGGCCGTGCAGCTTGATCGAATCGGTGATTTCCTGCGCGGTTTCATGGGTATGCAGATGCACCTGCATGTCCAGCTGGTCGGACAGCATCCGCACCCGCTCGAAATTGGCATCGTTGACCGTGTACGGCGCATGCGGCGCGAATGCGGTGCCGATCAGCGGGTCGG
>NZ_JBFTNR010000942.1:0-1282 GCF_056665995.1 Stenotrophomonas sp. 05L44_2 | reverse complement strand
TCGCTGATCGTGTCTTCCAGGTCTGCAGCCGGCGTGCCCGGGCGACGCGAATAGATGAAGGAGAAGCTGTGGTCGAAGCCGAYRTCCTCGATCAGCTTCATGGTCTTCTCGAAATCAGCATCGGTCTCGCCGGGAAAACCGACGATGAAGTCSGARCTGAYCGAGATRTCGGGRCGCACCGYRCGCAGCTTGCGGATCTTCGACTTGAATTCCAGCGAGGTGTAACCGCGCTTCATCGCCGACAGCACGCGGTCGCTGCCTGCCTGCACCGGCAGGTGCAGGAAGTTGGCCAGCTGCGGCACGTCGCGGAACGCGTCGATCAACGAATCGCTGAACTCCAGTGGATGCGAGGTGGTGAAGCGGATGCGACCGATGCCGTCGATCTCGGCGATGGTGCGGATCAGCAGGCCGAGGTCGGCGAGCTCGCCGTCACCATAGGGGCCACGGTAGGCGTTGACGTTCTGGCCGAGCAGGTTGATCTCGCGCACGCCCTGTSCCGCAAGCTGTGCCACTTCCACCACCACGTCTTCGAACGGGCGGCTGACTTCGGTACCACGCGTGTAGGGCACCACGCAGAACGAACAGTACTTGGAGCAGCCTTCCATGATCGACACGAACGCCGATGCGCCATCGGCACGCGGTTCGGGCATGCGATCGAACTTCTCGATTTCCGGGAAGCTGATGTCCACCTGCGGGCGCTGCTGCTCGCGACGGGCGCGGATCAGTTCCGGCAGGCGGTGCAGCGTCTGCGGGCCGAACACCAGGTCSACGWAMGGCGCACGCTTGATGATSGCCTCGCCTTCCTGCGACGCCACGCAACCGCCTACGCCGATGATGACCTCGCGGCCCTGGTTCTTCAGGCTCTTCCAGATGCCCAGCTGGCTGAACACCTTCTCCTGCGCCTTTTCGCGGATCGAGCAGGTGTTGACCAGGATGACGTCGGCGTCTTCCGGGCGATCGGTCAGTTCCAGACCATCGCTGGCGGCGAGCACGTCGGCCATCTTGGCCGAGTCGTACTCGTTCATCTGGCAACCGTGGGTCTTGATGTACAGCTTGCCCTTCACCTGGTCGGGCTTGCGCGGACCAGAGGGCAGGGCAACGAGCGGAGTGCCGCCCTGGGCGGCGGGCGGAAAGACGTCTGGCGTCCCGGTCATGGCGCTTAATCCATTCGGGTGGCGGGAAAGGGGGCGATTCTACCCGCATCCCAGGGCGTGCGCCCGGCGCAACGCCAGCGGCGCCGCACTGGGCGCTCGCGGGGCATGGCCCCGCGCTRCCTGCATCC
>NZ_JBFTNR010000941.1:0-1285 GCF_056665995.1 Stenotrophomonas sp. 05L44_2 | reverse complement strand
CTGTATGGAAGGGCCATCGCTCAACGGATAAAAGGTACTCCGGGGATAACAGGCTGATACCGCCCAAGAGTTCATATCGACGGCGGTGTTTGGCACCTCGATGTCGGCTCATCACATCCTGGGGCTGTAGTCGGTCCCAAGGGTATGGCTGTTCGCCATTTAAAGTGGTACGCGAGCTGGGTTCAGAACGTCGTGAGACAGTTCGGTCCCTATCTGCCATGGGCGTTGGAGATTTGAGAGGGGCTGCTCCTAGTACGAGAGGACCGGAGTGGACGAACCTCTGGTGTTCCGGTTGTCACGCCAGTGGCATTGCCGGGTAGCTATGTTCGGAAGCGATAACCGCTGAAAGCATCTAAGCGGGAAGCGCGCCTCAAGATGAGATCTCCCGGGGCACAAGCCCCCTGAAGGAACCATGTAGACTACGTGGTTGATAGGTCAGGTGTGTAAGTACAGCAATGTATTGAGCTAACTGATACTAATGATCCGAGAGGCTTGACCATATAACCTCAAGTTGCCTTGGCCGACATGACATGTCGATAGATCCAAGTGCACGCTACGTCACAAGACCAAACGAGAGGCAGGCGCTCAGGCGCGTCTCTTTGCAWCGYTGGCATCACCATGCCCGCCCCTGCAACGACRCGACGCCCARGCGACACTCCAAMCGCCTCCCTGGTGAAATTAGCGCTATGGAACCACCCGATCCCATCCCGAACTCGGAAGTGAAACGTAGCTGCGCCGATGGTAGTGTGGCCTAAGCCATGCGAGAGTAGGTCATCGCCAGGGTTTATACCCCGAAAACCCCGCTGCTCATGCAGCGGGGTTTTCCTTTTTTTGCAAGCCTCAGGTTTCGACCTGGACTTACGGCAACAACTTCACGAAGAGCTTCAAGTTCCTCTCACAAGTTGTTGACAAAGCTTAAAAGCCTGCCATAATAGGCGGCTCGCAACGACGAAAGGCCTTCGGGTCCAACGACGAAGCAGCATCGGCAACAACGTCCACTTCGGTGAGACGGCCTTGAAAAAAGGTGTTGACGAAGCGGAAAAGCCGGCTATAATGGGCGGCTTCGCTACGAAGGAAACTTCGCAGCACACGGGAATGGCGCTGAGGCCACTTCCCMMGATCTTTGAAAGTATGCGCAGGTATCTTGTGAAGGCGCCTGCAGGAAGGATGATTGTCCATCTTGCAGACGTTTGATCAAGCAACTATTAATTGTTTTAAAGCAAGCGATACGTTGCCAGAATCATTCATCTGCAGCTTTAAATTTTTGTGCAGCTTTAAATTTTTG
>NZ_JBFTNR010000940.1:0-1288 GCF_056665995.1 Stenotrophomonas sp. 05L44_2 | reverse complement strand
GGCATGACCAAGGCGGCGATGCACCAGATGACCCGCAACCTCGCGGTGGAGTGGGCCGAGGATGGCATCCGGGTCAATGCAGTGGCGCCGTGGTACATCCGGACCCGTCGCACTTCGGGCCCGCTGTCCGATACCGACTACTACGAGGAAGTGATCGGACGCACGCCGATGCGGCGCATCGGTGAGCCGGAGGAAGTGGCCTCGGCCGTGGGCTTCCTGTGCCTGCCGGCATCGAGCTATGTCACCGGCGAATGCATCGCGGTGGATGGCGGCTTCCTGCGCTACGGGTTCTGACGGGACCACCCGCTGCGAATCGGCAACCACGGCGGGCGTGGATGCTCTACTTCGGCACGGGGCAGTCGCTGGCTTCCAGCACGGCCTGCAGGCGTTCGCGTTCGCCGCGGGCTGCCGGTTGGTTTTCGGGCGCAGCAAAGCGCTCGCGACCGCGTGCATCGCGGAAGCGCTGCTGCCAGCTGCCGCAGCGCTGCGCTTCGGCCACTTCAGTGCAGCGGTCCCTGACCACCTCACAGCTGGCGGCGTTCACCGGTGTCGCTCCGCCCAGGCCCTGCACGTTCAACAGTTCGCAGCGGCCTGGTGCAGCCTCGTACTCATGCAGGTACGAGCTTCCCTCGCTGCTGAGGCATTGATAGATCGCCGGCAGCGGTGGCTTTGACGGTGTGTTGCCATCCCCCGACGTGGCGTCGCTCGAACGTGGCAGCACCGCGCTGTCGAGTATGGCGTCGCCGCCTTCGTGCTCGACCATGCGTGCTTCCATGATCGTTCGGCCCTCACGTGGCTGCGTAGCGGCAGGCTCGGTGGCGGCGTCCACGGACGGCATCGCTGCAGGCGTCGGAGCGGGGCTGTTCTGCACCGGCGCAGCGGGTGCTGCAGCGGCTGGCGCAGGGACGCGCTGGATCTGCTGGCGGGTGCCGGCGGGGCAGGGGGTGCGCTGCAACGTAGGAACATCGCTGCTGCCCATGCAGCGGTAGATCACCATATCGTCGGCCAACGCGTTGCCGGGCAACAGGGCCATGGCCAGCCAGATCAGTCTTTTCATGCGATCAGCCTACAGCGGTGGTCCATGCCCGGGTAGTTGCCAACCTTGGTTGGCACCCGCAGTGCCCATGCCGTGGTAGTTGCCAACCTTGGTTGGCACCGYTGTTTGCCAGYGCCCACCAAGGTGGGCGTCTACCAAAGCGGGGGCACAGCCCCAGCGCAGGGCTCAGATGCCCCGGTARTTGCCAACCTTGGTTGGCACCGYTGTTTGCCAGTGCCCACCAAGGTGGGC
>NZ_JBFTNR010000939.1:0-1289 GCF_056665995.1 Stenotrophomonas sp. 05L44_2 | reverse complement strand
ATCGAGAACGTTGTCTGCATTTTCAGTGACCAGCACCGGGCGGAACATGGCATCCAGATAGGTATCGGTCCGTCGCCCGCCCTGGGTTCGTGAATGCTTCCAGGCGCCGGCCGGCACGCCGAACTGCGCGCTGCCCAACCGCTGCAGGTCCATGGTGACCGCATTCCAGCTCACGGTGTCGCCACCGGGGAACTGCTGGCTGCGCAGGCGCCCCATGCTGTCGTAGCTGAAGCTGGTGGTTGCTCCGATTTCATCGGTCAACGAGGTGATCCAGCCGTTGTCGTCCACCACAACGGTGCGCGTCGCCCCATTGGGAGATTCAGCCGTGGCCGGCATCCGCAACTGCTGCGGGACACCGCGCTTCCACGCGGACAGGTGGCTGGTGTTGCCACGGGCATCGGCAACCGATGCCACCGTACCATCAGCCGCGTAGGTCACCTGCTGCGCCAACCGGCCGAAGGCATAAGCGCGCAGCGGCAACGCATTGGTCGTGTCGAACTCGGTGCGTGACTGCTCGACACCATTGACTACGCTGCGCGCTGACTGGCCATTCACCCATAGCGCCAGGTTGTCGTAGTAGGTGGTTGTGCTGGCGCGGCTCTGTCCGGCTGAGTTGCCCTCGACGACGCTCACCTCGCGTGCAAAGGCATCGAAAGCCTGGACCGTGCGGGTGAACTGCACGCCATCCTGTTCCACCACGGTGGACTGTACGGGCCTGTTGTAGTGTGCCTTGAGGTCGTTCGCACCGTACTTGAAGTCCTTGCCGGCTTCTTTCGGGAATGGCGCCGAGTCAAGCTGGGCGTCGGGATAGTAGTTGTTGCGGTCGACGCGCACGACGGTGCCGCCCGAGCGCGTGGTGGTCGACAACAGCAGACCGTCGTTGTACGCCACCTCCTTGCCGAATTCATACACACGTACAACGCCGTCAGGCAGAGTCTCGGTGGTGATTTTCGGTTCGGCCTGGCCCGGAGGAATGGCCGGTCCGCCGAGATCCTGCGCGTAGGCGCCATCAAGATTGGTGTACTGATAGGTCCACTGCGCAACAGGCATACCCGGACCAGTGATTGTTTTTGCTACCAGCGACTGCGCGTCACGGTAGACAGGCGTGTAGTTCCAGCCTTCTTCGTACAGATGATTGTCACCAGATGTCTGGCAGTCGAACGTTACGTTCTTCCGTCCGTGGCGGAACGGGYGGAACAAGAACGTACCCACTGCCCCCGAAGGATGCTGGACAGTCGCCGCAATCTCAGTGGGTATGATCTTGTTCATCCGGGCGCAGGTCACCGGAT
>NZ_JBFTNR010000938.1:0-1290 GCF_056665995.1 Stenotrophomonas sp. 05L44_2 | reverse complement strand
GTCCTGGAACACCAGTTCGCAGGTGGGCGAGGAGCGCATGCCCAGCTTGTCCAGCTTCTGCGCGGTGGAGAAACCCTTCATGCCCTTCTCGACCAGGAACGCGGTGATGCCCTTGGCACCGGCTTCGACATCGGTCTTGGCGTACACCACCAGCACGTCGGCGTCGGGGCCGTTGGTGATCCACATCTTGTTGCCGTTGAGCACGTAGCGGTCGCCGCGCTTGTCCGCGCGCAGCTTCATCGACACCACGTCCGAACCCGCACCCGGTTCGCTCATCGCCAGCGCGCCGACCTTGGCGCCGCTGCACAGGTCCGGCAGGAAGCGCTGCTTCTGCGCTTCGGTGCCGTTCTTGCGCAGCTGGTTCACGCACAGGTTCGAGTGCGCGCCGTAGGACAGGGCGATGCCGCCGGAGGCGCGGGAGATTTCTTCCATCGCCACCACGTGGGCCAGGTAGCCCATGCCGGTGCCGCCGTATTCTTCTTCCACGGTCAGGCCCAGCAGGCCCTGTTCGCCCAACTTGGGCCATAGTGCCAACGGGAACTGGTTGGTTGCATCGGCCTCGGCCGCGAGCGGCGCGATCTCGGCAGCGGCAAAATGGGCCACGCTCTGGCGCAGCAGGTCGATATCTTCGCCGAGGTCGAAGTTCAGGGATGGCACGTGCATTGCGATGGCTCCACGAGGGAAGGTGGGGAATGGACGCACCCGGAAGGGGAAGCGGGCGGCTGTTCACAGCAGCGGCCCGCGCGGGCGATTGGACCCCAGCGTAGCGGGGTTCGGGKAAGAAGTGAATACAAATTCAAAAATTGAAACCAGACTCAGAACATGGCCTACAAACGCTCAGCATTGATGGAAGAACGCCTGGCCGGGGCCCGTGAACGGATCCTGCTGGCCACCCGCGAACTGGTCGCCACCGGCGGCTGGCGCAACGCGCCGGTAACCGCCGTGGCCACCCAGGCCGGGGTCTCCACCGGCCTGATCTACCGCCACTTCCCGTCCAAGGCCGAGCTGTTCGTGGAAGTGCTCAACGCTGCCGTGGCCCATGAGGTGGCGATCATGGAGCGCATCGCCAGTGCGCCGCAGCCGGCCAGCGTGCGCCTGCGCCAGGCCATCACCGCCTTCGTGCGCCGTKCCCTGGCCGGCCCGGGCCTGGCCCATGCCTTCATCGTCGAACCGGTGGACCCGGACGTGGAAGCCGAGCGCATGCGCGGCCGCCGTGCCTTCGGTGACGTGTTCCTGCGCCTGGTGGAAGAGGGCGTGGCGGCCGGTGAACTGCCGGCACAGGACGCGCAC
>NZ_JBFTNR010000937.1:0-1293 GCF_056665995.1 Stenotrophomonas sp. 05L44_2 | reverse complement strand
CGGCTGCTGACCGATTGCGGATCCAGCAGGCCCAGCTTCACCGCCAGCGCCTGCATCACTTCCAGCGGTGGCAAGCGCAGCGGCCCCACGGCGAACGACGCCAGCACCGCGCCCAGCAGCGCGAGCAGCGCAATCAACAACATCGTCCGCCCGCGACGGCGGCGTCGATCCGCAGGGCTCATGCCTTCGGCAGCGCCGCCAGCGCCTGCGCCAGGGCCAATGCACCCGCACCGGAACCGATGCTGGCGTACTTCAGCTGCGCATCCGGCATCACCCAGACCCGGTTGGCCTGTCCGGCCGGGGTCTGCTTCAGCGTCGGGTACGCCTTCCACAGGCCTTCAGCGCCACCGAACAGCTGCAGGTCGTGCTCGGTCACCAGGATCACGTCCGGTGCCGCCGCGACCACGCCTTCGTTGCTCAGCTGCGAATAGTTGGCCACGCCGGCCTCGGTGCCGATGTTCAGGCCGCCGGCCAGGGCGATCAGCTTGGCCGATGCGCTGTCGGCACCGGCCACGGTGGGCGAGCCGCCCGCTCCCGTCGCCGACACATGGATCACCCGCGGCGCATGCGCCAGGCCCTTGCCGATCGCGGCGGCCTCATCCAGCTGGCGCTGCACCTGCGTGGCCAGGGTCTGCCCTGCGTCGGCCACGCCGAGCACGGCGGCGATCTTGCGCACCTTGTCCGGCGCCGGCTGCAGGTCATCGATCACCACTGCAGGCTCGCCCACTTCGCGCAGCTTCTTTGCCAGTTCGGTGTGGCGACGCAGGCTGTTGCCGATGAACAGCGACCCCTGCAGGCTGAGAACCCCCTCCACGCCGGTCGTGCGGTTGAACAGGAACTGGTGCGGTGCGGCCAGGCCTGCCTCGGTGGTGGTGTTGGTCGGCGCGGCGAACACCTGCTTGCCCAGGCCCAGCGCCTCGATCACCGCGATGATGTCGTCACCGCCGGCAATGATCCGGCTGCTGTCATCCACCTCCACATCGGCGCCATCGTCGGAGTGCACCTTGCTCGGCAGCACCGCCTGCTGCCCCGGCAGTGTCGGCACATCGTTGCCTGCCACCCGCTGCCAACCTGCGGGAAGTGCTCCCGCCTTGGCGGTGGCGGCCGCCGGTGCTGCTGCGTCTGGGTTGCCGGCAGACGGCGGCGCTTTGTCGCCACAGGCGGCCAGCACCAATGAAACGGCAATCGGGAGCGCGCACTGGCGCAGGCGGGAAGCGATGTTCATGCAGATTCTCCTTGCTGGCAGGGCGGCGGGGTGYCGCCCTGCCCTGTGGCTTACGGCTGGCGCAGGCT
>NZ_JBFTNR010000936.1:0-1298 GCF_056665995.1 Stenotrophomonas sp. 05L44_2 | reverse complement strand
GTGCCGGCCGCTGGCCGGCAATCGCTGGGATGCATGGGTTGCCGGGGTTGCCGGCCAGCGGCCGGCACTACCAGCCGTCCAGCCTTCCCGATCAGCCCAGCAGCGAACTCTCGCCGCGGCTCTTGCCGCCGCCCTGCGGCGCGGCCATCCACATGCGRCCGGCCAGGCGCGAGAACGGCAGCGACTGCAGCCAGACCTTGCCTGGCCCGGTCAGGGTGGCCAGGAACACGCCCTCGCCACCGAACAGCACGCTTCGGATGCCTTTGACCCGGCGCACGTCCATGTCCACGGTCGGGTGGTAGGCGACGATGCAGCCGGTATCGACGTCCAGGCGTTCGCCGGCGGCCAGCTCACGCTCGACCACGCAGCCGCCGGCATGGATGAACACCCAGCCATCGCCTTCAAGCTTCTGCATGATGAAGCCCTCGCCGCCGAACAGGCCGGTCATGATCTTGCGCTGGAACTGCACGCCGATCTGCACGCCGCGCGCGCCGGCCAGGAAGCTGTCCTTCTGGCAGATCAGGCGCCCGCCGTGCTGGTCCAGCTTCATCGCCAGCACGGTGCCGGGATAGGGCGCGGCGAAAGCGACCTTGCCGCGGCCCTGGCCGGTCTGCGTGTAGACGGTGGCAAACAGGCTTTCACCGGTCAGCACGCGCTTGCCGGCCGCCATCACCTTGTCCATGAAACCGCCACTCTGGCCGCTGCGCGCGCCGCCGCCGAAGACGGTGTCCATCTGCACCGAGGAATCCTTGAACATCAGCGCGCCGGCCTCGGCCACCGCGCCTTCGCCGGGATCCAGCTCGATTTCCACGAACTGCATTTCATGGCCGACGATGCGGAAGTCGATGCGGTCGGCGCGGCCGCCGGTTGACGCGGTTGCGACTGCAGGGGTGACTGCAGGCATCGGCGGCGGAGCCGCGGTGCCGGTGCCGGTGCCGGCCTGCTGCAGGGCGGCGATTTCGGACACCGGTGTCCACCCTGTCATGCCCTGGCACCAGGCCAGCGCGCGCGGATTGGCCTGGGCGAAGCGGCGCGCAGCCTCCTCGTCGAACGGACCGACACGGTCGGCCTGGCCGGGAGCATGGAAGTACCACTGGGTCATCGCAGCAGGTCCGTTGCGGGAAAAACCCCGAGTCTAGCGGCAGCGTCCGGCGGCGCGCGAGGCGGCCATGAACGATCGGCATTTGCGAGGGAGGTGCTGTATTGCAACAATTATCTGGTAGCGCCGTTTTACCACCCCTCCAAACACAGCCTACCGCCATGTCTCCGACCCGTACTTCCCGTGGCCGCTCTCCGGT
>NZ_JBFTNR010000935.1:0-1300 GCF_056665995.1 Stenotrophomonas sp. 05L44_2 | reverse complement strand
GCAATGGTGTCTGCGGCGAACTTGATCTGACCGATGATGGCCGCCATCGCCTCGACCAGCGCGTTGACGCCACCGCATAGCTCGGCGATCGGGCCCGTCTTGTCGGCCATGCCGATGCTCCGGGTCAGGTCGCCCTCCTTTGCCGACGCCACCACTTCGCGCGTCTGCGCGACGGCGTGCTGCATTGCCTGGCTCTCATGCACCTGTGCGGTGATGTCGGTGGCGTACTTGACSACCTTGAACGGCCGGCCACCGGCATCGAGGATCGGGTTGTACGACGCCTGGATCCACACTTCACGACCGCCTTTGCCCAGCCGCCGGTACTGGCCTGCGTCGTACTCGCCGGAGCCGAGTTTTTCCCAGAACCGCCGATACTCGACACTGGCCCGGTAGTCGGGCTCGACGAACAGCGAATGATGCTGGCCACGCACCTCTTCCAGCGTATAGCCGGTGGCGGCCAGGAAGTTCGCATTGGCCGCCAGGATGCGGCCATCCATGCTGAACTCGATGACCGCCTGCGATTTGTCGATGGCGGCCAGCTGCCCCGCCGATTCGGCTGCCTGCTGCTTCTGCGCGGTGATGTCGGTGGCGAACTTGACCACCTTGTACGGCCGACCGTGCTGGTCAAGCACCGGGTTGTAGGAGGCCTGGATCCAGATTTCGCGCCCGCCCTTGCCGAAGCGCCGGTACTGACCTGCATCGAACTCACCGCGGCCCAGCCGCGCCCAGAAGTCGCGGTATCCGGTGCTGCGCGCGTCCTCGGGATCGACGAACAGGGAATGATGCCTGCCCTGGATCTCATCCAGGCGATATCCCACTGCCTGCAGGAAGTTGTCATTGGCCTGCAGGATGGTGCCGTCGAGGGCGAACTCGATGACCGCCTGCACCCGGTGCAATGCGGCCACCTGGGCCTCAAGCTCGACGTGCCGCCGATGCTGCTCGGCCACCTCCGTGGCGCGGCGCTGCCTGCCCAACACTCCCTGCAGCGCGCGCAGGGGAGACCAACGGGTGAGCACTTCGACCGGCGCCTGAGCACCTTCCATGGAGCCTGAAATAAGCATCGTCTGATCCTCGGTGTCCGGGTAGCGGTTGCGACCCGCCGGGCGGGATGCCCGGCGGCAACTTCGATTGCCTGGGACTGCAGACGCCGGAAGGCGTCACTCGAGCGACTGGCAGGAACAGTACGGCAGCTGCGATCGTCATCAAACAGCGGCGGAGCACACGGCACGGGCCGCCCATCGGAGGCAGCCTCGGGTCCGGCGGCGGGAGCCTGCAGCGGGCTCCAGAGAAGGTAACGGCG
>NZ_JBFTNR010000934.1:0-1301 GCF_056665995.1 Stenotrophomonas sp. 05L44_2 | reverse complement strand
CATCCCAGGTGAGGCGTGCACCGGCCAGCATCGCAGGCTTGCCGAGATCGACCTGGAACCAGTGGCCGGGGCTGAACGCACCGCCGGTCACCGTCTTCGGATCGTTGTCGATCAGGTGGCTGATCGCCATCGCCGGAACCTGCTGCGACGACGCGCTGGCCTGCCATTGCGCGCGCGGTGGCAGGTTCTGTGCGGTGGCGGTGGCGGCCAGTGACAGGCCGAGCAGCAGGGCCGCGGCAAGGCGCCGGTTCGGCAGGCGGGGAGCGGTCCAGCGGTCAGCGCACAACGTCATTGCGAAGGCCTCACATCGGCAGGGCCCGGGAACGGGCGGGCCTACGCTAGCAAGGGATGTAACCGGTTACATGACGCGTCGCAATATTTCCCGGGCGGGTCCTGGCACGAGGTTTCATGAATGCGCGCAGATACGCTCGCGCAGCCAGCGATGTGCCGGATCGCGATGCACGCGTTCGTGCCAGAGCATCACCATCTCGAACCCAGGCACATCAATGGGCGCGGCAACCGCCTTCAAGGCCGGGTCCTGCGCGACCAGGCGCGAGGGCATCATCGCCACCAGGTCCGTGCGCAGCAGCACGCTGCGCAGGAACAGGAAGTGCGGCACCGACAGCACCACGTTGCGACGCGCGCCTACATGCGCCAACGCACTGTCGGTGCCGCCATGGAAACCGCCGCCATCCGGTGACACGATCACGTGGTCCAGCGCGCAGAACTGCTTGAGCGTCGGCCGCCGCTTCAGTCTTGGATGGTCGCGACGCCCGGCCAGTACGTAGCGTTCCTGGAACAGCGGACGATGGTGCAGGGAGGCAGGCGCGTCGGAGGTGATGTGGAGGGCGAGATCGATCTCGCCGCGTTCGCTCTGCGCCACCATCTGCGCCGGCGCCAGGCTGACCACGGCCAGGCGCGTGCCGGGTGCGCGCACGCGCAGGTCGGCCAATGCCGGCAGGACGATCGTGGTTTCGCCGAAGTCCGACGCCATGATCCGCCAGGTCTGCGTGGCCTGGGCCGGATCGAACGCCTGCACCGGTGCGACTGCACGCTGCAGTGCAGCCAGTGCGTCGGCCAATGGTTCGCGCAGCGCATCGGCACGTGCGGTGGCACGCATGCCGCGTGGCCCCGGCAGCAGCAGCGGATCATCGAACAGGTGGCGCAGGCGCGCCAGCTGCACGCTGACCGTGGGCTGGGCCAGATGCAGGCGTTCGGCCGCGCGGGTGACGTTCTGCTCTTCCAGCAAGGCCTGCAGGGTTACCAGCAGGTTGAGGTCGATGCGACGCAGGGTATTGTCC
>NZ_JBFTNR010000933.1:0-1305 GCF_056665995.1 Stenotrophomonas sp. 05L44_2 | reverse complement strand
GGTCAGGTCCTGGGAAGAATCGAATTTGCCAACCACATCCAGGTTGCCGACCAGTTGGCGGCGCACTTCGTAGTTGACCTTGAGGGTCCAGCCATTGTCGCGACGGTCGAACTTGACGTTGGCCGGCTTCACGTTGTCCGAGTAGTTGATGTACAGCCGCTTGAAGAACAGTTCCTGGATGTTGGCCGGCGCCATGCTGCCGATGCCCGGTTCCTTGGCCAGGCTCTTCATCGCCGAGCGCACCGCGTAATACTCCTGGTACATCGGGAACAGCTTCATGCCGATGTAGAGGAAGAAGCCAACCACGATCAGGACCGTCAGGAACGAGGTCAGGGTCATGCCGCGCTGCGTGTTCATCGTCTTCATTGCGTTCTCCCCAGATACGCGAGTGGATGTGAAGTCAGTTGATGCTCGAGCCGATCCGCGACGGTTCGAAGCCGTCCTTGCAGAACCAGCCCTGGCAGTTCAGCCAGATCAGGAATGCCTTGCCGCGCAGGTTCTCTTCCGGCAGCAGGCCCCAGAAACGGCCGTCGTCGCTGTTGTCGCGATTGTCGCCCATCACCAGGTACTTGCCAGCCGGCACGGTCCACTGGCCCTGGCCACGCGGATAGTCGGTCTCCAGCACGGTGTGGGTGCGGCCCGGCAGGTGCTCGACCAGCAGGTTGGCGCCCTCACCCTGGCCCTTGTGGCCGGCATAGATCCCCTTGTTGTCGTACTTCAGCGGTTCGCCGTTGAGGATCACCCCGTCGCCTTCGAACACGACGGTGTCGCCCGGCACGCCGATCACGCGCTTGATGAAGTTCTCGCCCTTGGCCGGGTCGTTGTCGCCATGGCCGGGGAAGTGGAAGACCACCACGTCACCACGGGCCGGATCGCCGACCGGCACGAAGCGGGTGTTGGTGATCGGCAGGCGCAGGCCATAGGAGAACTTGTTGACCAGGATGAAATCGCCGATCAGCAGGTTCGGCATCATCGAGCTGGACGGGATCTTGTACGGCTCGGCGATGAAGCTGCGCACGATGAGCACGATCGCCAGCACCGGGAAGAACGCACGCGAGTAGTCCACCAGCACCGGCTCGGTGTCGAGCAGGCCGGCGCGCTGGGCGCGACGCTTGGCCAGGTACAGCTTGTCGGCCAGCAGGATCAGGCCGGAGGCCAGGGTCAGCACGACCAGGAGGATCTCAAACAGTTTCATTCAGGGTCCTTTGCAACGTCACCGGACGATCGGCCCGAAGGCCGGTTTCGGGGCTTATTTGTTGTCCATCTGCAGCACGGCCAGGAAGGCTTCCTGCGGAATTTCCACGC
>NZ_JBFTNR010000932.1:0-1306 GCF_056665995.1 Stenotrophomonas sp. 05L44_2 | reverse complement strand
GTGCGGATCAATGAGATACGACGCCAGTACGGCGGGAACTGCCAGCAAGTCATTCTGGTCACGCATTCCATGGGAGGGCTGGTGGCGCGTCGTTGTGCGCAGTTGCCTGGCATGGCCGACGTGATCGCGGGCGTGATGCATGGCGCTATGCCGACCAATGGCGCCCCGGTGGCGTACCGCCGATGCAAGGTGGGAATGCAGCAAGAAAGCGCGATGGCCGGCGCGGTGATCGGCAGGACCGGCAAGGAAGTCACCGCCGTCTTTGYCCAGGCGCCCGGTGCGCTGCAATTGCTGCCCACCAAGCGCTATGCATTGGGCTGGCTGCGCTTGCGGGACCAGCACTACGCGCCCGCCATGCCTGCCCGCCCCGAAGCGGACCCGTATGCCGAAATCTATCTGCGCCGTGATCGCTGGTGGGCGTTGCTGCGCGAGGAATGGCTGGCGCCGAAGGGTGGGGTCCCGTTTTTCTGGGAACAATATGCCCGGAACATTGGACTCGCGAAGCAGTTCCACCAAAAGGTAGACGGCGCCTATCACCCCAACACCTATGTGTATTACGGGGCGGACGATAAACAGCCAAGTTTCGAAACCATTACCTGGCAAATGCACCCTGGCCGAGGCTACCCGGAACACCCCCTGGGTGTGCCTCCGGACGCCTTTGTGGTATCCACCATGCAGATGGCGGATGTGCGGGATGAAGGGTCCAGCCCCGTGTACGTGGGGGGCAGGCGCGTTGAACGAGCCGCCGCGCTGAGAGGGGGTTGGCCGACCCAATTCATGGAAGTCAGCCATTGGGAATTGCACTGCTCCATGCAGGATGGCAGCGGCGACGGCACGGTTCCCGTCAGCTCGGGCAAGGCGCCTGCCATGCAGGCACGCGAGGGCCAGGTGCGGGCGCAAGTCGGCGTCACCGGCTTTGACCACGAGGGCGCATTCGGCGTCGTGCAGACGCGGCACTTCACCCTGTACAGCCTGATAAAGATTGCAGCCCAAGCCAAGCGTCCGCTATGCGCCGCCTGATCCCGCTGCTCTGCCTATTGTTGGGGCTGGCCGCTGGCGCGATGGCCCTATTCCACTTCAAGGAGAAGCCCGCCATGACCGCGATCACCTTACCTATGCAGACTTGGTCGGTGGGCAGGCTGTTGATCGAACTTCCCGTCAACTGGGGGCCGCCTTCCAGCAGTCGAGCCATCCTGTATTACGGACTGGGCGCTGATCACAAACGCGTCGAAGTCGATCTGCTGGGGCAGGACATCACGCAAGCGCAATTCGACGAGGCCTTGGCGGAACGCGCACAGCGCATCCG
>NZ_JBFTNR010000931.1:0-1306 GCF_056665995.1 Stenotrophomonas sp. 05L44_2 | reverse complement strand
GCGCTACCATCCCGCACCAGTAGCGCCGGGCCATGCCCGGCGAGCGCAGCGGCACCATTCAGCCGCCGGGCGTATGCTGGAATCCTGTCCCACGGAGCYGCYGCATGCACATCGTGTACAAGGCCGACAATCTGTTCGACGCCCACCTGGTCAAGCACGCGCTGGAAGACGCCGGCATCCCGGCGTTCGTGTTCGGCGAGTCGCTGCTGGGCGGCATGGGCGAGCTGCCGCTGTTCGGCGTGCTGCGGGTCGGTATCCCCGACGCCGCGCGGGCACAGGCCGAAGAAATCGTGGCGGCGCTGGACTTGGGCCACGCCGCAGACGCCCCCATTTCAGATGCCGACGACATTGCCGGGCTTCCGGCGTAGGAGCGCATCATGTTGGGAATCGGACAGGGCATCCTCGGCATCGGGGCCTTCAAGCAGCGCCTGCCGCGCCCGGAAGAGGCTTTGCCGGGCCGCGACCAGCCGCTGCCGCTGCACAGCAACCAGCACTTCGTGAACAGCCATCCGCTGAAGGACCGTTTCGCCGGCCTGCAGCAGATCCGCTTCGCGCTGGGCTGCTTCTGGGGCGCCGAGCGCAAATTCTGGAACGAGCCGGGCGTGTACAGCACCTCGGTGGGCTATGCCGGTGGAATCACCCCGAACCCSACCTATGAAGAGGTCTGCTCGGGCCTGACCGGCCACACCGAGGTGGTGCAGGTGGTGTTCGACCCGGCGGTTGTCAGCCTGGAGCGGCTGCTGCAGCTGTTCTGGGAAAGCCATGACCCGACCCAGGGCATGCGCCAGGGCAACGACACCGGCACCCAGTACCGTTCGGCGATCCACGCCACCGACGAGGCCCAGTACGCCGCGGCGCTGGCCAGTGGCGAGGCCTACCGGGCGCAGCTGGCTGCAGCGGGTTATGGCCCGATCACCACCGAGATCGTGTATCCGGCACCGACGTACTACTACGCCGAGGACTATCACCAGCAGTACCTGGCCAAGAACCCGAACGGCTACTGCGGCATTGGCGGTACCGGCGTGAGCTGCCCAATCGGGTTGGATGTGGAGGTGCCGCGCTGACGCGCGGTGGTCCGCCTGCGGCGGGCAGAAGCCAAAGCCAAAGCAAAAGCCAAAGCGGCTGGGTTTCTGTGGGTTGGGCGGGGCAGTGTGGGTTGGCAGGACACGCCGTAAACCCCCCTCCGGGGGCCGGCCCAGCCGCTGGCGGCTGTGCGTTCGGGCGCTTGCGAAGCAGTGCTTCGCAAGCAAAGCGCCCTCACCCATGGGGGCTCGATGGCGCCATCCATGGCGCCAACGGTCCTGCC
>NZ_JBFTNR010000930.1:0-1312 GCF_056665995.1 Stenotrophomonas sp. 05L44_2 | reverse complement strand
GCGGGGTGGCCGCGGCATGGATGCCGCGGCCAAGCCCCCATGGATGGGTACACGGCGTCCCCGCACTCCGACACCGCCCCACCTCTGACAGATCTCCGCKGCTGTTGGTAGGTGTCGACCTTGGTCGACACGTTAGATCCACGCGATGCGTGGATGCTTTTCGGTTTCAATTCGAGATAGTCGATCTCGATGGAAATTCATCCACGCATGGCGTGGATCTACTGGAGGCGCCGGGTTGGGTCTGGAGAAGAGCCCCCTGAGTCAGGGGGCGGCCGCGAAGCGGCGGGGGTATGGGGGCTGGTAAGTGGGGCCCGCGGTTCGCGTAGCGAAGCGTGGGAGCGGCAGCGCGCATGCGATGGCGCGTACCAGGGCGCAGCCCTGCCGATCAACCCCATTCAGGCAGGTAAGTGCAGGTCACAGGATACGCAGACGCCTTGTTGCTGCCATCGATCGGGTCCACATTCGTTGTCAGGAAACGGGCAGCCGCCCGTTGTCGAGACAACAGGAGACCTGCATGTCCGCTTCCCCCGCAGCCCCCGCTGCCATTTCCCGYGATCCGGCGACCGGCCAGCAGATCGCCAGCCACCCCTTCGCCACCGACGCCGAACTGGAAGCCATCCTCGACCGCGGCCAGGCCGGTTTTGCAGCCTGGAGCGCGCAGTCACTGGAACAACGCGCCAGCGTGCTGCGTGCGATGGCCGCTGTGCTGCGTCGCGACCGCGAACCCCTCGCTGCGATGGCCACTGCCGAAATGGGCAAGGTCCACGCCGAGTCGCTGGCCGAGATCGAGAAGTGCGCGGTGCTGTGTGACTGGTACGCCGACAACGGTGCGGCGTTCCTGCGCGATGAGCCGACCGCGGTGGCCGACAACAAGGCCTATGTCTCCTACCTGCCGCTGGGCGTTGTGCTCGGCATCATGCCGTGGAATTTCCCGTACTGGCAGGTGATGCGCGCGGCCGTGCCGATCCTCATGGGCGGCAACGGCTTCCTGCTGAAGCCGGCCGAAAACATCGTCGGCACCGCCGGGCTGCTCGCCGCTGCGTGGCGCGACGCGGGCCTGCCCGACGGCACCTTCATCGCCGCCAACATCAGCCGCGAGGGAACCAGTGCCGCCATCGCCGATGACCGCATCGCTGCCGTGACCCTGACCGGCAGCGTCGCTGCGGGGCGCAGCATCGCCGCGCAGGCCGGGCAGGCGCTGAAGAAGGTGGTGCTGGAGCTGGGTGGCTCGGATCCGCTGCGGGGCGCAGCATCGCCGCGCAGGCCGGGCAGGCGCTGAAGAAGGTGGTGCTGGAGCTGGGTGGCTCGGATC
>NZ_JBFTNR010000929.1:0-1757 GCF_056665995.1 Stenotrophomonas sp. 05L44_2 | reverse complement strand
GCACTGCCACCTGTCCGGTGGTGCCGGCATCGGTGGCGTGCTCGAGCCGCTGCAGGCCAGCCCGACCATCATCGAAGACCATTGCTTCATCGGCGCGCGTTCGGAAGTGGTGGAAGGCGTGGTCGTCGGCCATCACAGCGTGATCGGCATGGGCGTGTTCCTCAGCCAGAGCACCCGCATCTACAACCGCGCCACCGGCGAAATCAGCTACGGCTACATTCCGCCGTACAGCGTGGTGGTGTCCGGCTCGCTGCCGAGCAAGGACGGTACGCACTCGCTGTACTGCGCGGTGATCGTCAAGCAGGTCGATGCCCGCACCCGCAGCAAGACCAGCGTCAACGACCTGCTGCGCGGCCTGGCCGACTGACGGGGCCGCACGCATGAGCACCACCGTCCATGGTCTGAAGAACTGCGATACCTGCAAGAAGGCGACCAAGTGGCTGGAATGGAAGCTGCTGCTGCGCGAGTACCCGCAGTTGATCAAGCGGCCGCTGGTGGTGACYGCCGACGGCAAGGTSAGCCAGGGTTTCAGCGACAACGGYTTCAAGGCGCGCTTCGGCGTGGGCGGCGCGTGAGCGCCGTCCTCGACCTGGCCTGCGATCTGATTGCACGGCCGTCGGTGACTCCGGACGATGCCGGTTGCCAGGCGCTGATTGGTGAACGTCTGCAGGCGGCCGGTTTCACCTGTGAGCACCTGCGGCTGGGTGAGGTCGACAACCTGTGGGCCACCCACGGCAGCGGCGCGCCAGTGCTGGTCCTGCTGGGCCATACCGACGTGGTGCCGCCGGGCCCGCGCGAGGCGTGGCAGAGCGATCCATTCGCGCCACAGATCCGCGATGGCGTGCTGTACGGTCGCGGCACCGCCGACATGAAAGGCAGCGTGGCCGCGTTCGTGATCGCTGCCGAACAGTTCGTTGCGGCCCATCCGCAGCACACCGGTACGCTGGCGGTGCTGCTGACCAGCGATGAGGAAGGCGATGCGATCGATGGTGTGCGCCATGTCGCGCGGCTGTTCGCCGAGCGTGGCCAGCGCATCGACTGGTGCATCACCGGCGAGCCGTCCTCCACCGCCACGCTTGGTGACCTGCTGCGCGTGGGACGTCGCGGCAGCCTGTCGGCCAAGCTGCGCGTGCAAGGCGTGCAGGGCCACGTGGCCTACCCGGACAAGGCGCGCAATCCGATTCATCTTGCCGCGCCCATGCTGGCCGAACTGAGCGCACGGCGCTGGGACGAGGGCTATGAGAGCTTCCCGTCGACCAGCCTGCAGATCTCCAACATCCATGCCGGCACCGGTGCCAACAACGTGATTCCCGGTGAGCTGGAGGTGGATTTCAACATCCGCTACAACCCGCACTGGGATGCAGCGAAGCTGGAAGCGGACATCACCGCGCTGCTGGACCGCCATGGCCTGCAGTACACGCTGAAGTGGCACCGCAGTGGCGAGCCGTTCTACACCCCGGAAGGTACGTTGCGCGCAGCGGCGCGCGCGGTGCTGGCCGAGCACACCGGTCGCGCACCGGAAGAGAGCACCGGTGGTGGCACCTCCGATGCGCGCTTCATCGCACCCCTGGGCGCGCAGTGCATCGAAGTCGGCCCGGTCAACGCCAGCATCCACCAGGTGGATGAGAACGTGCGCGTGGACGAGCTGGAAGCACTGCCGGGGCTGTACCAGCGACTGGTGGAGCGGTTGCTGGTGTGATCCGCGTCGCCGGGCATGGCCCGGCGCYACCGGGGTGAGCGTGCGGATGATCGTGGGT
>NZ_JBFTNR010000928.1:0-1315 GCF_056665995.1 Stenotrophomonas sp. 05L44_2 | reverse complement strand
GGCCATGCCCGGCGGCTTCCCCTAGGGCGCGCGACGCGGCCGGAAAAGCCGCCGGGCATGGCCCGGCGCTATCGGTTTATTTCACATCCACCCATACCAGGTGGTGGTCGCTGCCATCGGCGATCTTCGCTTCGGCACTCTCATTGGCCGGCCAGAACACGCCGCTGCCGAGGTACTCGAAACCGGTCGAGGGCAGCACGTAGTCCAGGCGCATGGTGCCGGACTTCGGGCCGAAATCGCCGGTGGCATGGAACGGTGCACCCTTGCGGGTGATGCCCTTGGCCGCATAGGCCAGGCTGGTCTGCTCGGCGCCGATGCTGCGTGGGGTGGGGTAGCGCAGCACGCGGGCGTTCTCGATCAGTTCGACGATCGCCTCGTGGCGGCCATCGCCATCGACCGGATCATTGTTGAGGTCGCCAAGGATGACAAAACGCGCATCCTGGGCCAGGCCGCCGCACTGGCCCTTGTCGTCGCACAGCCACGGCTTGTCACCCTTGGACAGGTATTCCTGCCACAGGCGCAGTTCGTCATGGTTGCGCGCGGCGTTGCGCTTTTCCGGGCCATCGAACACCGGCGGCGTCGGGTGCGAGACCAGCGCGTGGACCACGCCGGCCGGGGTCTTCACCGGTACATCCCAATGCGACTTCGACGACAGCCGCAGCTGCGACCAGACGGTGTCGTTGTAGAAGCTCTTGCCGGTGCGCGGATCGACCGGGCGGATCGCGCCGGGCATCGCACTCCACTTCAGCAGCTGGAAGCTGCGCACCTTGGCTTCGTCGATCGGGTAGCGCGACAGCACCAGCATGCCGTACTGGCCCGGGTGCAGKCCGTAGCCCCAGGCGTCGTTGCCRCGRSCGCGGCCWTCGCCGCCGAYCWSGCCRTTGTTGTCCAGGTCCAGSCCRCTSKGCACGCCGGTGTTSACCGGSGCCAGGTAGCGGTAGGCGAAGTGCAGCGGCTTGCCGCCACCGGGCTGGGCCACTTCCAGGTAGCGCTTCTGGAACAGGTCGGCGGCACGATGGGCGTCATCGAAGTCGAACTCGTTCAGCAGCACCAGGTCAGGGCGCGCCTGCTGCAGTACCGCGGCGATCTTGCGCGCATGTTCGCTGTCGCCTTCCAGCTCGGCGATCAGGCCGCCGGCTTCGTCCGAATACAGCGAGGTGTTGTAGGTGGCCAGGCGCAGCGCTGCAGACGGTTTTTCGGTCATCGCGGGGGACGTGGCGAAGGCGGGAGCGGCGGTGCCACAGAGCAGGGCCAGGCCGAGAATCAGGGGTTTGGCGTTCATGGGCCATATTGTGCACCTGGCCCGGTGTCAGTG
>NZ_JBFTNR010000927.1:0-1321 GCF_056665995.1 Stenotrophomonas sp. 05L44_2 | reverse complement strand
GTATCGACCACCACGCCGTCGCGCCAATGGCTGCTGCCGACGTTCTCGACCACCAGCTGGTAGCGCACCAGGTCGCCCACCTTTACCAACCGCGGGTTGGCGGTCTTGGTGATGCGCAGCGCGAAATCCGAGATCACCTTGTGCCGCGTTTCGCAGGTGGTGCACTCCGGCGGTGGCGATCCATCCGGATACTGGCCGCGCAGGCGGTTGAGCACCTCCGTGCGCGCCTCCTGGTTGACGATGGCCTGGTAGACGAATTCATGCTGCCCCACCGGCGTACCGGCCGGCAGGGTGCAGACGATGTCGGTACCCTGCTGCACGCAGCCTGCCGGCAGCGTGTCCACGCTCAGGCCCGTATCGGGCGTATCCAGCAGCTGCAACGGCTGGCGCAGCGAGGCGCGCTCGACCGTGGCCCGCAGGGTGTAGCGCAACCGGTCACCCGGACGCACTTCACTGCCACTTGCAGGGCCGGACAGTTTTTCCAGCACCACGCGCGGCTCAGCCAGCACGTGCTCGGTGCTGCAGGTTCCCGTGCAGGTGGGGGTATCGCCGCCACTGCCCAGCACCGCGTTGCGGACGCTGCCACTGGCCTGCGCGTTGACCTGCGCGCGGTAGCCCAGCGTGTAGGTGCCGGGTGCGGTACCTGCCGGCAGCGTGCATACCAGCGGATTGCTGGCATTGCAGGTGAAGGCGCCCGGCTGGGTCACCGACTGCAGGTCCAGGCCTGCGCCCAGGGTATCGGTCAGGGTGAACACATCGGTGGTCTGCGAGTTGGCGACCACCACCTCGACGCTGTAGTCCACCGCATCGCCGATATTGACCGGCGATGCCGTGCTGGAGGACTTGCGGTAGGTGACCGTCGCCGCCAGCACCGGGGTGGTGGTGGTGCAGTCGGTGGCACAGGTGTTGGTACCGGTGCCGCTGCCAAGCACGGCGTTGCTGACGCTGCCCTTGGCCTGCGCGTTCACCGTCGCGGTGTAGTTCACCGTGTAGGTGCCAGGTGCGGTGGCGGCCGGCAACGTGCACACCAGCGGGTTGGCGGCATTGCAGGTGAAGCCCGTGGTGGCGGTGACTGAACCGAAGTCCAGGCCCTGCCCCAGGGTGTCGGTCAGGGTGAATACAGCGGTCGTGCGCGAGCGGCTGACCACAGCGGTCAGGGTGTAGGCGATGCTGTCACCCACCTTGACCGAGCCGACCGCGGCCGAGGTCTTGCGATAGTCGATCTGGCTGCCAGCCACCGGGGTGGTGGTATCGCAGTTGACGGTGCAGCTCGGGTTGTCGCCACCGCTGCCGAGCACCGCGTTGGTCACCTGGCCGGTGG
>NZ_JBFTNR010000926.1:0-1323 GCF_056665995.1 Stenotrophomonas sp. 05L44_2 | reverse complement strand
GCTGTCCTTGGTCCACCGCGCTCTCCCACGACGGCAGGTCACGCGGATTCTGGCTGTAGGTGGCACCGATGTGACTGATCGCACTTACGCCAAGGCCGAGCAGATCGGTGTCGGCGTGGGTGGTGTAGCCCATGAAGTTGCGATGCAGCTGGCCGGCGCGCTGGGCACGCGACAGGTCTTCTTCCGGCAAAGCAAAGTGATCCATGCCGATGTACTGGTAGCCGGCTGCGGACAGGCGCTCCACCGCCAGGCCCAGCAGCGCCAGCTTGTCTTCCGGCGAGGGCATGCGGCTTTCGTCGATCTGTCGCTGCGCGCGGAACAGGTGAGGCAGATGCGCATAGCCATACACCGCCAGTCGATCCGGACGCAGCGCCAGCACCAGTTCCAGGGTACGGCCGAAGCCCTCAAGGCTCTGCCCTGGCAGGCCGTAGATCAGATCGACGTTGACCGAACGCATGCCGCTGTCGCGGCAGGCACGCAGGATATCCAGCGTCTGCCGTACGCCCTGCACCCGGTTGATCGATTCCTGCACCTGCGGGTCGAAATCCTGCACGCCCAGGCTGGCGCGGTTGAAGCCCAGCCGGGCCAGCATCGCCACATCGCTGGTGTCGATGAAACGCGGGTCCAGTTCGATGGAAAAATCACGCTGCGACGAACCGCTGAAATCGAAGCGGCGGCGCAGGCCCTCGACCAGTGCGGTCATCGCATCGGCATCGAGGAAATTCGGCGTACCACCGCCGAGGTGCAGCTGGATCACTTCACGACCATCGGCGAACTGCGGTGCCAGCAGGTCCGCCTCGGCCAGCACGCGTGACACGTAGCTGTGGCCACGCCCGCGGTCGCGGGTGATCACCCGGTTGCAGCCACAGTAGAAGCAGGGGCTGGAGCAGAATGGCACGTGGACGTACAACGACAACGCGCGCGCCAACGGGTTGCTGTCGGCGATCGCCTGGCGCAGCGCGGGTGCATCGAAGCCGTCATGGAAGTGCGGCGCGGTGGGATAGGAGGTGTAGCGCGGGCCGGGACGGTCATGCCGTCGCAGCATATCGGGATCGAAGGTCCAGGCCAGGCCACCGGCAGCGGGAGAGAACGTGTCCATGGCGCCAGCATCGCCCCAAGCCTGGCGGTACGCCTTGACCCAGATCAATCCTTGGTGGGCACGCCCAGCACCGGCAGCATGACCTGCGGCCAGCGCAGCATCTGGTAGCGGCGCCAGAAGGTGTCGGCGATGCGGGCGGCCACATCGTCGGCAAGCGCTTGCATGGGCGGGTTGTTGCATTCGGCCGTGGTGATGTGGAACAGCACCAGCCAGCGGTCGAACAG
>NZ_JBFTNR010000925.1:0-1324 GCF_056665995.1 Stenotrophomonas sp. 05L44_2 | reverse complement strand
GTGGTGGGTGGCCTGCTCGACGCAGAACGCCTTCTGGCTGCGGAAGCCATCGAACGGACGCTGCAGCACGCGGGCGCCGGCCGCCTCGGCGATGGCCACCGTGGCGTCGGTGGACTGCGAGTCCACCACCACGATCTCATCGCAGAAGGCCAGCGAGGCCAGGCAGTCGCCGATGCGCCCGGCCTCGTTGAACGCGATAATGCAGGCCGAGATGCGAGGCCGTTCGATGGGAGCGGTCGTGGAGGACATGATGGCCGGGTACCTGTTGTTTGCGACGGAGCGCTATGCGCTGCCTATTCTCGCCCCGTTGGTGCAAGCCTTGCACGCTTCCGGCCAGGAAGTGGCCGCCTGGTTCGAAGATGGCGCGGCTGGCAGCCAGCTGCCCGGCGTGCCCAACATCGGCCTGAAGCAGGCCCTGGCGATGCGGCCGCGGGCGGTGTTCAGCGCGGCCAACTGGGTGCCGACCTTCCTGTCGGGGGCCAAGGTGCAGCTGTTCCATGGCTTCAACGTGGAAAAGCGCGACAGTGCGCGTGGCCACTTCCGGGTGCGCGGCATGTTCGACCTGTACTGCACGCAGGGCCCTGCCACCACCGCGCCGTTCCGCGGGATCGCGGCAGTGCAGGGCCATTTCGCCGTGGCGGAAACCGGCTGGCCGAAGCTGGACCCGCTGTTCCGCGACGACGGTGGCGACAGTGCCGCGCTGCGCAGTGCAGCCGGCGGCCGCCCGGTGATCCTGTTCGGTTCAACCTTCACCGAGCGCTTGAGCGCCGCCCCGCACCTGCATGCGCAGATCGCGGCCGACATCGCCGCCGGTCAGCACTACTGGCTGCTGACCCTGCACCCGAAGTGCCCGCCGGAACTGTTCGAACGCTACCGCGCGCTGGCCGGCGCCAATGCGCGTTTCATCGAACCGGAGCAGGTGATGGCAGCCCAGCGCGCCGCCGACGTGCTGGTGTCGGACACCTCATCGATCGTTTCGGAGTTCATCGTCCAGCACAAGCCGGTGGTGACCTTCCGCAACCGCGTGCCAAAGCCGCACATGATCGATTTCGATGATCCGCAGCAGCTGCCGGCCATGCTGGCGCGCGCGCTGCATCCCGACGCTGCGTTGCAGGCGGAGATCGTGCGTTACGCCGATGCCATCCACCCCTATCGCGATGGCCGGTCCAGCGAGCGGGTGATCGCCGCCACCGAGGATTTCCTGTCCGGCGAAATGGGCGTGCTGCGTCGCAAGCCGTTTGGCAGCTGGGTGCGCGACCTGCAGATCCGCAAGGACCTGGGCTACTGGGGTCCGTCGCAGCGGTGATGTGGGTAGTGCCGGGCG
>NZ_JBFTNR010000924.1:0-1325 GCF_056665995.1 Stenotrophomonas sp. 05L44_2 | reverse complement strand
ACACCCTGCTGGGCACTGCCCACGTCTCCCATGCCAGCGTCGAGGCGGTGGAGAAAGCCATCGATAGCGGACGATTCGATGCGGTGGCCGTCGAGCTGGACCCGCAGCGCTTGCAGGCGCTGAGCGACCCGGACACGCTGGCCAAACTGGACCTGGTGGAAGTGATCCGCAAGGGCCGCGTCGCGTTGTTCGCGGCCAACCTCGCGTTGTCGGCCTACCAGCGCCGACTGGCCGAACAGCTCGGCATCGAGCCGGGCGCGGAACTCAAGCGTGCGGTGGACCTGGCGCGCGAGCGCAACCTGCCGGTGCACCTGATCGACCGCGAAGTCGGCCTGACATTCCGTCGTGCTTCGCAGCGACTGGGCTTCTTCGGCAAGCTGAAGCTGGTGGCCGGGCTTGGCGCCGGCCTGTTCTCGTCCGAGGATGTCGGCGAAGACGAGATCGAGAAGCTGAAGCAGGGCGACATGCTGGAATCGAGCTTCGGCGAGTTCGCCAGCGAGAACCCGGCGTTGTACGAAACCATCATCGGCGAGCGTGACCGCTACATGGCCACGCGCCTGCGCGAAGCGCATGATCCGCAGCAGCGTGAAGTGCTGGCGGTGGTCGGCGCCGGCCATCTGGCCGGCCTGGCGCGTTACCTGGAAACCGATACCGAGGCGCCTGCGCCGTTGCGCGAGCAGCTGGAAGCGGTGCCGAAGAAGCGCAACATCCYGTGGTTCACCCTGGCGATCCTCGCCATCGTGGCCACCGGCATCGGTGTCGGCTTCTATCGTGGTGGACTGGGCGTAGGCACCGAGCTGCTGGCGACCTGGGCGATGTATACCGGCGGCCTGGCTGGCCTGGGCTGCCTGGTGGCCGGCAGCCACCCGCTGAGCATCCTCACCGCGATCGTGGTGGCGCCGTTCAAGCCGTTCCGCCTGAGCATCCCCACCGGCGCATTCGCGGCACTGGTGGAAGCGCGCCTGCGCAAGCCGACCTACGAGGATTTCCTCAAGCTGCGTGACGATGCACAGTCGTTGAAGGGCTGGTACCGCAACCGGRTCACCCGCGTGGTGCTGACCTTCATGCTGACCAACCTGGGCAGCATGCTGGGCCTGTGGCTGACTGCAGGCAAGGTCTGGAGCAAGGTGGCGAGCTGATCGCTGCCCCGCCGGGCATGGCCCGGCGCTACCGGTAGGTGCCAACCTTGGTTGGCACGTCATTTACATCCACGGCGATGGTAGCGCCGGGCCATGCCCGGCGAAAAAAAGGGGAGACCGCCCCACTACGACCGGTCTCCCCCCACCACAACACGTTTCCGCCCCTACGGTCGAGCAAGCTCGACC
>NZ_JBFTNR010000923.1:0-1338 GCF_056665995.1 Stenotrophomonas sp. 05L44_2 | reverse complement strand
CGCAGCAGCATGCGCTCCAGTCGGGCGCGCCAATATGGCGCTTCGCGCACCTGCGTCATCTCGAGCAAGCGCTCGGCCAAGAAGGACTTGACCTCGTATACCGACCCCAGATCCCGCCCACCTACCGCAGCGGCCGGGATGAGCAAGGTGGCCGGCAAGTGGTTGGCCCGCTCGATCAGCCAATCGATAACCGCCCAAGTCTTGCCCACRCCGAACAGACCGGTCAGGCAGGCCGGCGACGCGGTACCGCTGTGTGCGCTCCACCACTCGTCCAACTGGCGCAACACCTGCGCACGGTGGATGTGCCGCTTGGCGCCACCGGACACGACTTGGCCGAAATGAGACTGCGATTGACGCGGATCGGTCCAGATTGAGCGCAGGCGCGCGAACGACTGACGACGAACGACGGCGGTGCCGATGTGCCAGGCTGCCAGATCGCGCCGCAGACGCTCAATCGCCGCGCACAAGGGGATCGCCAACCGGGCGGCCAAGGCACCGGCAGCCGGATCGAGCAGCTTAGATACGAGCGCGGGATTGGAGGCCAGCAGCGCGGCCATGGCGGGGTCGTCGTGGGATTTCCAGTCGACGATCAGGATAGCGATGCCGTAGCCGTTGCCGTGCTTGAACAGCTGACGCTCGAGCTGCTCGTCGGCCTCGCGCGTGGTTGCCAGGATCCACGCCTCCAGTGCCGGGTCCGCCACGATCGCCTGATCGATCTCGCCCAGCAGAAGCCGGTCACTGAGCGAGGTGTCGTCCCGGTAGCGCTTGCATTCGATGCGTAAGAACCGCTCTTGTCGTCCGGTGGTGCCGGCGTCCGCCCCGTGTTGGAAGCCCGATTTGGCCACCGCGACCGACACCCCGATCAGCTCGCCAATCAGCGCTGCGGTCAGGTGCTCCAATCGCGTTGGCGGATCGATGGCCTGCACCAAGGCCTTGAGCTGGTCGAGCTCTGAGGTAAGCGCTACTACCATTCCCTTTCTCTCGAAAGACGGCGGACCTCGCCGGCACGGTGCCCCGACTTAATGGGGTCCTTGCTCGGACCCCTGCCTAAAGTATACGGCACCGGAATCTTACTGGAGAATTTCGAGGGCGCGACAGTGCTTGGAGAGTTCCGATGGGGGGGGCGAGGGCGCGTGCGGCGCCTCGCGGAGGTCCGATACGTCCTAATCGGCCTGCTGGAGGTTGCCGTGAAGCTGATGCGCGCGATGCCCAAGAACATGTCAATAAACACGCGTAGATCCAATCGCCGCGCTAGGCACGAGGAAAGTATCACGCCRCATGCGCCGCCGGCACCTCAAAGTTTGATTCAAGGGGCGATGACGCCTGGATGATCCACAG
>NZ_JBFTNR010000922.1:0-1340 GCF_056665995.1 Stenotrophomonas sp. 05L44_2 | reverse complement strand
ACTTAGAACTTTCGCAGGCCTGCGTGGATCAGGGCCTTGCCGAGAATGCTCACGTCACCGGGATCTGGCCGATAGGCGGGGAAGTCCGTGTTGACGCTGACCACATAGAGCCCATCGCCGCGCTTCTGCAGCATCTTGATCTGCGTCTCGCCACCTATGTTGATGAGGTAGTAGTCGTCGCCGTCGAAGTAGTCGCAGCTGGTGTCGATCCACACAATGTCGCCGTCTTCCAGCTTCGGCCGCATCGAGGGCCCCCGGCCAGTGATGAGCTGGATGCGGCCAGGCTGGGGCAGGTAGCCGAGCTTCCTGCGCACCTCCCATTCGGCGACCTCGATGGTCTTCACTACCTCCGGGTAGTCTTGGTTGACCATCMCTGCTCCCATCCCCGCACTCCCTTCAAACAAGTCGAAGCGAACATAGCCGGGAGGCGTCTCAGTCTCCGAGAACGGTGCGACGGGACGATCTTCTGTGGTCTTCGGACCTTTGCCGCTTTCCAGCCAGTCCGCGTGGACGCCTAGGCGGGAGGCGATCTTGTGCAGGGCCGTGCTGGACTTCGACAAGCCGAGTTCAAGGTTGGAAAGGGTTGTCGAGGCAATGCCGGCGAACTTCGCCAGTTCGGCACGGCTAATCCCCTGGGCCTCGCGCTCGGCGCGGATTCTGCTGCCAATGGTTTCCATTTTGGTATTGGAACGGAATGCCGTAACGGAATGCCGTTGACTGCAACCTACGGAATACCGTAGTGTGGGCGGTATGGACAAATCATGGGCGTGCATCATCGGGGAGCTTCAGTCGGGGGGCATGACGTATGCCCAGATCGGCGAGGCGATTGGCTCAGCCGGATCGACGGTCGGCGATCTCGCGTCTGGGCGCTCACAGTCGCCTCGAGCGGCCGCAGCTCTGGCGTTGTTGAAGCTGTACGCAAAACGAGCCGCGCCGGAATGCTCGGCGGCAGTCACGAGGCCGGTCGTCGGCCGAATCAGTAAGCGCGCGCTGCGCGAGAAGCTTGGCCTGAGCACCGACATGCAGTTGGCCAAGGTTCTGAAGTTGCCCACAGAGCTGGTCGAAACGTGGGCGGAAGAGGATCAGGTGCCAAGCATTCCGCAGGTACTTCGCTTGCTCGGCATCGAAGAGCCGCCGCCGTCCATGGCGCCCGTGATCCATGACCCCGACGCGAACCGCATAGGCCCGGTCGACACCGCCTGAAAGGCCATCCCTGGCCGTCTTCCCTGAGTTGTTGATCTCCATGGCGCCAATCCTGCGCCACCCGAGCACAGCCCGAAACCTTGAAAAACCGTCCCTCCCAAGGTGACCCCATGACCTGCCGCACCTCACCCCTTAGC
>NZ_JBFTNR010000921.1:0-1341 GCF_056665995.1 Stenotrophomonas sp. 05L44_2 | reverse complement strand
GGCTGATCCATGCTGGCGTGGACTTCCAGATCCGCGAAACCTTCGAGTCGGCACTGCTGTTCGGGCAGGCGGCACTGGTGGAGCTGGGCGCGGACGAAGACGATGCGCGCGAGATTGCCGAGCAGATCCGCGAGCGCGATGCCGAGCGCTTCGAGCTGGAAATGGCCGGTGGCAGCCTGAGGGCCGGCGCGCACATGGTGTTCGGCAGCGCGCTGCCGGGTGTGCCGACGCCGACGCCGTTTACCGCGCCGAAGCGCAAGGCACGCACGCTCAATGCGGATGAAGTGCCGGAAGAAGAAGAGGAATGATCTGAAGCCTTGGTGGTGCCGGCCGCTGGCCGGCAACTGCACGGTGCGTCCTGCGTTCATGAGGTTGCCGGCCAGCGGCCGGCACTACCGAAGCGGCGGCGGCCCGCATTCCCGGTGGGCGAGGGGGCGTGAATCGGGGACAATAGCGTCCCCGCCGCCCCACGCCCGCACCCGATGACCGACTCCGCCCCCCAGCTTCCTGCCCGCATCCTCGATGGCCGCCGTATCGCCGAGGACCTGCTCGACAGCCTGAAGGTGCGGGTCGACGCCCGTGTCGCCGCCGGTGGCAGCCGCCCTGGCCTGGCCGTGGTGCTGGTGGGGGGCGACCCGGCCTCGACCGTGTACGTGCGCAACAAGCGCCGCGCGGCCGAGAAGGTCGGCATCGAGGCCTATGACTACGATCTGCCGGCCGGCACCACCGAGGCCGAGCTGCTCGACCTGATCGACCAGCTCAACGCCGACCCGAAGATCAACGGCATTTTGATCCAGCTGCCGCTGCCGGGCATTCCCGACGCGCGCCGGCTGATCCAGCGCATCGACCCGCGCAAGGACGTGGACGGCTTCCATCCGGAAAACGTCGGCCACCTGGCCCTGCGTGAGTTCGGCCTGCGCCCGTGCACCCCGCGTGGCATCACCACGCTGCTGGGACACACCGACCAGCCGGTGCGCGGCCGCAACGCCACCATCGTCGGCGTCAGCAACCACGTCGGCCGGCCGATGGGTCTGGAGCTGCTGATTGCCGGCTGCACCGTGACCAGCTGCCACAAGTTCACCCCCAAGGACGTGCTGGAACAGGCCGTGCGCAACGCCGACATCCTGGTGGTGGCGGTGGGCCGACCGGACATCGTGCCGGGCGAGTGGGTGAAGCCGGGCGCGGTGGTGATCGACGTGGGCATCAACCGCTTGGATGACGGCCGGTTGGTGGGCGATGTCGGGTTTGAAGCCGCAGCGCAGCGGGCGAGCTGGATCACCCCGGTGCCGGGTGGCGTAGGCCCGATGACCGTCGCCACGCTGATGCAGAACACGTTGGAAG
>NZ_JBFTNR010000920.1:0-1342 GCF_056665995.1 Stenotrophomonas sp. 05L44_2 | reverse complement strand
GAGCGATGCCGACCCGATCATCTGGTTCAACATGGTCTCCTCGACCATGGATACGCTGGAACTGAGCGACTACGCCGACCGCTACGTGGTCGACCGCTTCTCCAGCCTCGATGGCGTGGCCCAGGTCCGCATCGGTGGCCGCCAGCGCTATGCGATGCGCATCTGGCTGGACCGCGACCAGCTGGCCGCACGTGGGCTGACCACCGGCGATGTGGAAACCGCGCTGCGCAACGAGAACGTGGAACTGCCGGCCGGCCGCATCGAATCCACCGACCGCGATTTCACCCTGCGCGTGGAGCGCAACTACATCAAGCCGGAAGACTTCGCGACCATCCCGCTGGGCAAGGGCAGTGATGGCTATGTGGTGCGCATGGGCGATGTGGCGAAGATCGAGCTGGCYTCGGCCGARCGYCGCGCCTACTACCGCAGCAACGGCRAGCCSRRCATCGGCCTGGGCATCGTMAAGACCTCCACTGCCAACTCGCTGGATGTGGCGCGCACCGCGCGCGCCGAGGCCGAACGTGTCGCGCTGACCCTGCCCAAGGGCACGCAGATCTTCGTTGCCTTCGACAACACCACCTTCATCGAGGCTGCCGTCGACCGCGTGTACGCCACCCTGGTGGAGGCGATGATCCTGGTGCTGGCGGTCATCTGGCTGTTCCTCGGCAGCTTCCGCGCGGCGTTGATTCCTGCGGTCACCGTGCCGGTATGCCTGGTGGCGGCGTTCATCGCGCTGTACGCGTTCGACTTCTCGATCAACCTGCTGACCCTGCTCGCGCTGGTGCTGTGCATCGGCCTGGTGGTGGATGACGCSATCGTGGTGGTGGAAAACGTGCAGCGCCGCATCGACCTGGGCGAACCGCCGCTGGTGGCGTCCAAGCGGGGTACCGCGCAGGTGGCGTTCGCGGTGATCGCCACCACCGCCGTGCTGGTGGCGGTATTCCTGCCGGTCGGCTTCCTGGAAGGCAATACCGGGCGCCTGTTCCGTGAACTGGCGGTAGCCCTGGCCGCCGCTGTCGCGCTGTCGGCGTTCGTCGCGCTGACGCTGACGCCGATGATGGCCTCCAAGCTGCTCAAGCCGCATACCGGGCAGGCACCGCGCGGGCTGCACGGCTTCATCAACCGCAATCTGGAACGCCTGGCCGGCGCCTACGGCCGCGTGCTCGATCATCATGTCGATCGCACGTGGATCTACCTGCTGGTGATGGCCGCTGCGTTGGCGGCCAGCTGGCTGCTGATCAAAGTGCTGCCTTCGGAACTGGCCCCCGCCGAAGACCGTGGTTCGTTCCAGATCATGATCGACGGCCCGGAAGGCGCCGGCTACGACTACACCGTGCAGCAG
>NZ_JBFTNR010000919.1:0-1343 GCF_056665995.1 Stenotrophomonas sp. 05L44_2 | reverse complement strand
CCACCGCGCCAGGCACAGGCGGTGTGCCAGTGGCTCCGCGCAGCGCGGTCGGCGCTTCACCGCCCTGGCCATTGAACACGGCCAGTTCCAGCACCTGGCTGCCACTGGAGCCGATCACCGTGGCCTGGCGCGGTTCCAATGCCACCAGCTGCCAGCCATCGACTGCATCGCCGTTGAGGCGCAGGCGCAGCGACCGGCCCTGCTCGGTGGTGAAGGTGGCCATGCTGAAGTCGCCGGTCATCAGCACGCCGGTCAGGCGCAGTGCCGGACTGGCGGCGGCTTCACTGCCCCCCAGCAGGTACGGGCGCGGCTTGCGGTCTTCGGCGAACAGGGGCCGTTCGCTGATCACGCTGTAGCTGTCTGCGCCGGCCATGCGTTCGGGCGCCAGCACGGGCAGCGCCGGCAGCGCGGCCTGCGCGTCGCCCTCCGCACTGACCGTGGGCAGCTGGCTGCCAAGACCGAAGCCGGTGGCCAGCCAGAGCGCTGCGGCCCATCCGGCCACCGCCAGCAACAGCCCGGTGCGCAGGCTGATCTGCTCAAGCTTCATCGGCCACCTCCTGCGCATCGGTGGCAGGCTGCTCCGCCGGTGACGGCACAGGTGCCGGCGGCGACACCGCCGGCGCCGCTGCAGGCGGCGTGGCCACGGGTGCTGTCGAGGGATCGGCAGCAGCCGCCGGCAACAGGTAGCCGGCCAGCTCGAAGGACACGTCCAGGCCGAGGCCGGATTCGTTGGGCGATTGCTGGAAGCGCTGTGCGATCAGGTTGAGGTTGTCCACGAACAGGCGCGGGCTGCCGGTCTCCAGGCTGTGCAGCACGGTGGCCAGTTCGGCCACGCCACAGCGCAGGCGCACCTGCATGGCCACGCGCACGAACGCAGCATCGCGACGGTTGTCGCTCAACGGCGTGCGGTTGCTGATGGTGCAGCTGCGGTTGCCCGGGCTGGCCATCGCCACCGCATCCTGCAGGCGTGCGCCGAGCGCGGCCGCGGCGGCCTCGGCGGTGGCTTCCTGCAGGAACCCCGGGCGCTGCTGCAGGGCGTCGCGGGTTGCGCGCAGCCGCTGTTCGATCTGCGGCTGCTGCTGCAGCTGCGCCTGCACGCGCTGCTGGCGCTCGCGCAGGGCGGCGGCATCGGCATCGATGGCGCGCAGCGGCTGGGTGAACCACGGGTGCACCAGCAGCAGGTAGGCCAGGCCCAGCACTGCCAACAGCAGTGCCAGTGCCAGCCAGCGGTCACGGCGTGCGCTTGGCATCGGCATTGGCCGCCTCCGTGGTTGCAGTCGGGGCGGGTGCCGGCGCCGCTGCCGCCGAAGGCAATGGCTGCAGCTCGGCGGTCAGGGTGAAGC
>NZ_JBFTNR010000918.1:0-1350 GCF_056665995.1 Stenotrophomonas sp. 05L44_2 | reverse complement strand
CCACAACCCGGTCAGTGCGCTCATCAGGTAGATCAGCAGCACCCAGGTGCCGATCACCGAATGCAGGCTCCACAGGAAGCCCCGGCCCTTGCGCGACCATTCCACCGCCAGCCAGCTGCGCCAGTGCCACCAGCGGCGTGGCCAGCGCAGGTACAGCCCGGACAGGGTGAAGAACAACAGTGCGATCGCACAGCTGCCGGTGATCCACGAGCCGCGTTCACCGGCGACCATGTGGCGGTGCAGGTCCTCGACGAAATCGAAGAAGGCCTGTCCACGCAGCGCGCTGAAGCGTTCGCCGCTGTAGGGGTCGAAATAGACCCAGTGGTCCTTGCCGCCGGCAAAGCGTGCCACCGATGGCCGCTGGCCGCTGGCATCCACCCGCAGGCGCTGCAGCGGCCGCTCGCTGCCTGCCTGCAGCAACGGCACCAGCTCGCTCAGGGCGAGCGGCTGCTGGTTGTCGGCATGGTGCTCGGCGATCTCGGCGAAGCCGGGATTGGCGGCGCGCAGCAGTTCATCCTCGAACGACAGGACTGCACCGCTCAGGCCCATCACGGCCAGGATGGCACCCGCGCTGATGCCCAGCAGCCAGTGCAGTTGGAAGAGGACGTTCTTGAACATCGGGATCGAGGGCCGTCGAGGCTGCCGCCCGCATCCTGCGCAACAGCAAATGAGAATTAATCTCGTAATTCTCCGGGTCGCGGGCCGCTGCGGTCAAGGAGGGTTTGCCGGCAGGGCTGCGCCCTGCACCCGCCGTAGTGCCGGCCGCTGGCCGGCAACCTCAACAGCAACAGCCGAAGCTACAGCCGAATCAAAAGCGAGTTTCCTGAGGGTAGTCGGGGTGGGTCCGGTTGCGGGGGACGCCGTAAACCCATCCMTGGGGGCTTGGCCGCGGCATCCATGCCGCGGACACCCCCGCAACCGGACCCACCCCGCCTTCGACAGTTTTCCGCGATCTGYCGGAATGGCGTTCTGCGATGCTCTTGGTAGGTGTCGACCTTGGTCGACACGTAGATCCACGCCACGCGTGGATGCTCTTCGTTCAATTGTCCAACTATTCGATTCCGATGAAGATTCATCGCCCCGCCTTCGACAATTCCCCGCYGCTGTTGGTRGGTGTCGACCTTGGTCGACRCGTAGATCCACGCCAYGCGTGGATGCTCTTCGTTCAATTGTCGAMATATTCGATTYCGATGRAGATTCATCCACGCACGAGGTAGATCCATCAGACACCGGAAATCTGTCAGAGGCGGGGCGGTGTCGGAGTGCGGGGTGTCAGCCGCATGGGCCCGAGGCATGCCTCGGGCGGGCTGGGCAGGACGCCCAACCCCGGTCTTGCCGTGTGCGCAGGAC
>NZ_JBFTNR010000917.1:0-1354 GCF_056665995.1 Stenotrophomonas sp. 05L44_2 | reverse complement strand
GCAGCATCCAGGTCAGCCCTGCGCCGGCGATGGCCTCGTCGGGTTGCTGGTTGGCGTGGGTGAAACCGGCTTCGAGATAGGTGCCAAGCCGCTCGGTCACGCTCAACGAGAGGCTGGGCGACCAGGTGGTGCTGCGCTGGCCGGCGCCACGCTGATGACTGCCATACAGCGCGCCGCTCCAGCGGTCGTTGAAGCTGTGCTCGACGCTGGCGGCCAGCGCGTACTGGCGGCCGTCGCTGAAGGCTGCATCGCCACGCGCGATCACCCCGCTGGCCAGCAGCGCCCACGCCGTGCGTTCGGTACTGCCGGGACCTGCCCATTTCACTCCGACGGTGCTGTCGCCGGCGCCGCGCTGCTGCGTGCGCGGCAGGTCGGGGCCACGTTCTCGCTGACGCTGCCATGGCGTGGACGCCAACTGCAGTTCCCAGCCCGGAGCCAGCCCGGTGCGCAGCAGCAGGTCGCTGGACAGCGTCGTCGTGCGCAGGCCGTCGCGATCACGCTCACGTTGATAGCTGGGCAGGCCCAGTTCGACGGCAAGGCCGCCACGCGGCACCGTGTCGGTGCCGAAGCCGATGCCGGGACGATCGAAGCTGGGAGGTTCCGCGCCCAGCACCGGGGTGCTGGCCAGCGACAGGGCGATCAACAGGGTGTGGCGCATGCGGGTTCCGTCTCGCAGGGGATCTTCAGCATGCCCGGCGATACCGTGCGCGCGGCGTGAGCCGCACCGCTCAGTCGCTGATGCGGGCGAAACGCGCCTGCGGGCCGTGCTCGCCGGGCACCTGCTCAATGAACATCGCATAGGGCCGCACCCACAGGCCGCCCTCGCCATACAGAGTGCGGTAGAGAACCATCGGCTGCAGCGTCTCACTGCTGCGGACGATGTCGATCACTTCGTACTCGCCACCCTTGAAGTGGCGGTAGCGGCCAGGTGCCAGCGCGGGCAGCGGGGTCAGGTCGGTCATTGGTGGGCCCGTTACCTGCGTGCCGGCGACGCCGGGGTGGCGCAGTAGGCATCGATGGCTTCGGCGGTGTTGGCCAGGCCCTGCGCCTGTGCCAGTTCCCACGGGCGCTCGCAGCGCTGGCTGCGTTCGCACCACTGATAGCCGGCCGAACCGATGCAACCGTGCGCATCGCGATCGCCACCGACCACGGGTGTGGCGGCGTCATGGGTGACTGGTTTTTCCGGGCTGGCACACGCGGCCAGAGCCAGCAGCGGGATCAGCATCAGGACTTTCATGGGCGCGGCTCCGTGCCGTAAACCGACAGTCTGTTCGGTCCCGGCAGCAGCGGCAAGCATCGCTGGCCGATCCTCAACTCAGCGATGCGCGGACCAGTTCCTCGATCAATACCACGT
>NZ_JBFTNR010000916.1:0-1358 GCF_056665995.1 Stenotrophomonas sp. 05L44_2 | reverse complement strand
GGACCGTTGGCGCCATGGATGGCGCCATCGAGCCCCCATGGATGGGTTTACGGCGTGTCCCGCCCGCCCATCCCGCCTCACCCAACAGGCAACAACACAGAGCCGACCAACCCGCTGTTGCTGTTGCTGTTGCTGTTGATTTCGAAGCAGTCGCGGCCGCAGGCCGCGCGGAAAACCTACAGATGCCGCAATTCCTGCTTCAGCGTCGCCACGCAGCGCCGACTCACTTCCAGCGGCTGCTTGCCATGCCGCAGCACCGCCTGCACCTGACCACCACTGCCACGCCGCAGCTCCACCAGCTCGTGGCGCGCCACCAGGCAGTTGCGATGGATGCGCACGAAGCGGCTGGCGAACTCCTCCTCCAGCGACTTCAACGATTCCTCGATCAGGTCCTCGCCACGCGCGTGATGCACCACCACGTACTTTTCTTCGGCCTGCAGATAGTGGATATCGTCCAGCGGAATCAATCGCAGGCTGCCGCGCAGGCGGGCACACAGCATGCTGCGGGCCTGGCCGCCGGTGTGCTGGGGTTGCCCGTCACGGCCGGCCAGGAAGGTGCGGGCACGCGCGATCGCCGCTGCCAGCCGCTCGGCGCGCACCGGCTTCATCAGGTAATCGATGGCCGCTGCCTCGAACGCCGACAGCGCGTGCGCATCGTAGGCGGTGCAGAACACCACCGCCGGCCTGGGCTCGAAACTGGCCAGGTGGCGGGCCGCTTCCAGGCCGTCCAGGCCGGGCATGGCGATATCCAGCAGCACCAGGTCCGGCTGCAGTTCGGCGCACGCGTGCAGGGCCTGCTCGCCGTTGCCGGCCTCGGCCACTACGTCCACCCCTTCCTGCGCGGCCAACAGGCTGCGCAGGCGCTCGCGCGCCAGCGGTTCGTCATCGGCGATGACTACCCTCACGATCGTCCCCTCACTGGATCGGCACTGTCACCTGGCAGGCATAGTAGCCCTCGCTCCAGCCAGCCGTCATCCGCGCGGCGCGGCCGAAGCGCCAGCTCAGGCGATGGCCGATGCTGTGCTGGGCGTGGCCCGCTCCCTGGGCCAGGGCCAGCCCGGGCACCTGCGGATCCGGTGCAGGATTGCGTACGCGGATCTGCAGCTCGCTGCCCACACAGGCCAGATGCAGCTCGATGGTGCCGCCTTCGGGCAGGCGCGAGATGCCGTGCAGCACCGCGTTTTCCACCAGCGGCTGCAGCACCAGCCGCGGCATCGGCAGGTCCCAGGGCAGGGGTTCATCGCGCTGCCAATGCACCCGCAGGCGGTCGCCCAGGCGCAGTGATTCAATCGACAGATAGCGTTCGGCCAGTTCGCACTCATCGCGCAGGGTCGAATCGCCCTCGCCGGCACCCACCC
>NZ_JBFTNR010000915.1:0-1359 GCF_056665995.1 Stenotrophomonas sp. 05L44_2 | reverse complement strand
GCGCAGGTGCATCGGCGTGTCGAGCATGCTCTCCACCGCGCGATAGATGTCCTCTTCCTCGCGGGCGCTGTACTCGCGCTTGCCGGCCAGCACCTTGATCAGGTCCGCCAGGAACTGCACGTTGCCTTCGTTGTTCTCACACTGGAACGGGTTGAAGCCGGTCGGCGCACCGTTCTCGAGGGCCAGGTAGTTGCCACCACAGGCGCGCACGAAGATCTCCGCACCTCGGTCCTTGTCGAAGAAGAAGATGGTCGGCGACGGCTCGTACTTCTGCACCTGGCTGAGCAGGAAGTTGATCAGCGCAGTCTTACCGGTACCTGACTTACCGATCACCATTGTGTTGGCGATCGCCTTCTCACCCAGCGAATTTTCCGACGGGTGGGTGGCATGGAAGTTGAAGTAGTACGGCTGGCCGTTGGTCGTCTGCAACGTGGTGACGCAATCGCCCCACGGATTGTTGTGCTGCTTGCCGGTGGCAAAATTGTGCAGCGGCGCCAAGCCCAGAAAGTTCAGCGAGCTCACGTTCGCAAGGCGGGTACGGAAGCGCCAGTTGGCCGGCAACTGTGAATAGAACGAAGAGGTGACCGCAAGGTCTTCCTTGGTGGACACGAAGCCGGCATTGGACAGTTCGGCACGGGTCGTAGCCACGTTCTGCGACAGCTTGGCCTGACTGTCGCCATACACCGCCATGATGAAGTGGTACTCGCCCAGCACGAAGTTGCCCGAAGACAGGTGGTCCATCGCCTGGTCGAGTTCGACGATCTGACTGACCGCCTTGTCACCGGAGGAAATCATCATGCCCTTGGTGCGGTCCAGCACCTTCAGTGCGTCCTGACGCCCCATCGGGCTGAACGAATGAGTGATGACGTACTCGTAATCCAGGTACTTCAGCCCATTGAGAATGCCTGGGTATGTACCCTCGGCATACTCCTTGATATTCAGGATCGCACCGAAGTGGTTGGCACCGTTCGGCGTATTGATGACGAAATCACCGGTTTTGGCTGAGAACATGTGCCGACTGACCGGCAAATAGTCCTTCACCGGCGCAGACAGCACCGGCACCGGCTCGTCGATGCGGTTGATCAGATAGCCGAACAGCTCAAGCGTCTCGGAAAACACCACGCCATTCTTGGCTTCGTACATGCCGAGGCGATACGGTGCGTAGTCGCGGATGACCGCCTCGACGTTGCCCGCCAGTTCCATCAGCTTCTCGACGGCCTGCTCCTGCTCGGCGCGAAGCTTGTCGACGTTCGCTGACTTCTCAACAAAGCGCTTACCCGCGACCACCGGACGATAAATCATCGTCAGGTAGAGCTCGTTCTGCATGATGCGCTGGGAGGAAAGCATGCCCATGTACTG
>NZ_JBFTNR010000914.1:0-1361 GCF_056665995.1 Stenotrophomonas sp. 05L44_2 | reverse complement strand
TGCTGCAACTGATCATCGGCCTGTTCCTCTACGGCTTCGGCGCCTCGCTGATGATCCGCGCCGCGATCGGTGTCGCGCCGTGGGACGTGCTGTCGCAGGGCATTGCTGCACAGACCCCGTTGTCGTTCGGCTTGGCCACCAACGTGATCGGCGCGCTGGTGCTGCTGCTGTGGTGGCCGCTGCGGCAGAAGCCAGGTGTCGGTACCGTGCTCAACGTGATGCTGATCGGCCCTTCGGCCCAGTTCGGACTGTGGCTGCTGCCCCCGGCCGTCGGCCTCGGCTGGCAGGTGGCGATGTTCTGCGCCGGCATGCTGCTGGTGGCGCTGGCCACCGGCCTGTACATCGGCGCCAAGCTCGGCCCTGGCCCGCGCGATGGCCTGATGACCGGACTGCACGCGCGCACCGGCTGGCCGATCTGGAAGGTGCGCAGCCTGATCGAAGGCAGCGTGCTGCTGCTGGGGTGGTGGCTGGGCGGCAATGTCGGCGTCGGCACGCTCGCCTTCGCGTTGCTGATCGGACCGTTGTGCGGGGTCACGCTTGGCTGGTTCGGGATCGGCCGCACACCGGTAGTGCCGGCCGCTGGCCGGCAACCGCAATCGCCCTGAGCTGACCGGTAGGCCGGGCATGGCCCGGCGCTACCGCGCGAGCAGCCCTTGCCCCGGGAGCCGTTTCGCGGCACCCTTCGCGCTTCCGTACGCAAGCGTATCGACATGTCGCCAGCCAACGAAAGCGCCTACCCCCACCTGTTCGCCCCGCTGGACCTGGGCTTCACCCAGCTGCGCAACCGGGTGCTGATGGGCTCGATGCATACCGGCCTGGAGGACCGCGCACGCGACTTCCCGCGCCTGGCCGCCTACTTCGCAGAGCGCGCCGAGGGTGGCGTCGGCCTGATCGTCACCGGTGGTTTCGCGCCGAACGTGGTCGGCTGGCTCAAGCCTTTCGGCGGCAAGCTGTCCTGGCCTTGGGAAGTGCGCCCGCATCGGCAGTTGACCGCCGCCGCGCACCAGCACGGCGCAAAGATCTGCCTGCAGCTGCTGCATGCCGGGCGCTACGCCTATCACCCGCTGTCGGTAGCGCCGTCGAAGCTGAAGGCGCCGATCAATCCGTTCACCCCGCGCGCCTTGTCGGCCAGCGGCGTCGAGCGGCACATCGCCGACTATGCACGCAGCGCGAAGCTGGCCCGCGAAGCCGGCTACGACGGCGTGGAAGTGATGGGCTCGGAGGGTTACCTCATCAACGAGTTCATCRCCCCGCGCACCAACAAGCGCAACGATCGCTGGGGCGGTGATGCCGCACAGCGCATGCGCTTCGCGGTGGAGATCGTGCGCCGCATCCGCGAAGCCTGCGGCCCGGATTTCATC
>NZ_JBFTNR010000913.1:0-2207 GCF_056665995.1 Stenotrophomonas sp. 05L44_2 | reverse complement strand
CTGCTGCGTGGCCCGGACAACGAGCGAGCGCAGCTGGACCTGCTCGGCAGTCTGGCGATTCCGACCAGCAGTGGTACCGCGGTGACACTGTCGCAGGTCGCGCGGCTGGAATACGCCTTCGAGGACGGCATCATCTGGCACCGCAACCGTTTGCCGACGGTGACCGTGCGTGCCGACATCAGTGATGGCATGCAGCCGCTGGACGTGGTGCAGCAGATCGTGCCGACCCTGGATGGCATCCGTGCCGACCTGCCCAGCGGCTACCTGCTGGAGACCGGCGGCTCGGTGGAGGATTCGGCTCGCGGGCAGAACTCGATCAAGGCCGGCATGCCGCTGTTCCTGATCGTGGTGGCCACGTTGCTGATGCTGCAGCTGCGCAGCTTCTCGCGTGCGGCGATGGTGCTGGTGACCGCTCCGCTGGGCATCATCGGCGCGACGCTGTTCCTGTTGCTGTTCCGCGCGCCGTTCGGCTTCGTGGCGCTGCTGGGCACCATCGCGCTGGCGGGCATGATCATGCGCAACTCGGTGATCCTGATCGACCAGATCCAGCAGGACATCGATGCCGGGCATGACCGCTGGCATTCGATCATCGATGCGACGGTGCGGCGTTTCCGCCCGATCGTGCTGACTGCGCTSGCSGCGRTSCTSGCGATGATCCCGCTGTCGCGCAGCGCTTTCTATGGCTCGATGGCGATTTCGATCATGGGTGGATTGATTGTCGGCACGGTGCTGACGCTGGTGTTCCTGCCGGCGCTGTATGCGGCATGGTTCCGGGTCAAGCCGGACGAATCCGGGGCGTGATGCCCCGGGTTTCCCGGCCACCGGGCTGAGCCCCCTCTGCGGGACGCCGCAAGTACGTCCTTGTAGCAACTGTGTTGCTGGAGGAGCGCCAGCCCTTCCGGTAAACGGGCACGGTAGTGCCGGCCGCTGGCCGGCAGCCTCAGGAGCAACGCCCTCTGGTGCGCTCAGGCGGGGATCGATCCGCCTTGAGCGTCACGCATACGGGCGTTGAGAATCACCAGCATCTTCCGCATCACCGCCACGATGGCCACTTTGCCTTCCTTGCCCCGCGCTCGCAGCGACTGGTAAAAGTCCCGCAGGCGAGGTTCATGCCGCATGGCCGACATGCTGGCCATGTAGAGCACCTGACGGATCTCAGCCCTGCCGCCATGGATGCTTCGTTTGCCACGCATGGTCCCGCTGTCATGGGACATCGGTGCCACACCGACCAGGCTGGCGACGGCCTTGCCACTGATATTGCCCAGCTCGGGAAGATAGCTGGCCAACACGGCCTGCAGGCCCGGGCCAACACCTTTCATCGACTTCAGGACAGCCAGTTGAGGCTGCTTGGAAACCTGTTCGGAAATCCGCTTTCCCAAACGTTCCACCGTTCTCTGCAAGCAAGTGATGTTGGCCTGAAGCAGTCGGCGTAATTCACGATTACCCACCATTTCCTGCTGCTGCCGCGCGACGGTCAGCGCGTGCATCGCCTGTCGGCGTGCCCGCACGAAGTCACGCATTTCCCGCTGCCAAGGCTCCAGTGGCTGATAGGAACGCAGCTTCACCAGYGCGGCCATCTTGGCCAAGGCATAGGCATCCAAGCGGTCKGTCTTGGCCATGTGGCCAAGCCCCTGGGCCAGTTTCCGCGCCCGCAGGGCATTGGCGCGGACCACCGGATGACCAGCGTTGTGCAGGAAGTCCAGCACAGGCTGTTCGTAGCCACCAGTGGCCTCCAGCACGRTCTGGACGGCCGGATGCCCTTGCAGCCAGAGGTCCAATTCAGCAAAGCCGGAGCGGCTATTGCTGACCTGCAGGGTCTTTCCGTCTGTCGTGCCAACGTCCAGCTGGCGCTTGCTGACATCAATCCCGATCCCGTTCATCACCGGACTCCGTATAGTCTGGAAGGGTCGAGAGCTCCCCCGCTTGCCCAGTCTTATCACTGCGAGTGTCAGCTCCAGCAACTGTTCGGGCGGATCAAGGGAGATTCCGGCGTGGGCGCCAAGCTACATGGCGATCGTCGAGATCCAGGCTTACACGGCGGCCCACGCCGGCTCTCGACACCTACGGTGCCAGATTCCAATCAGATAAGGCTTGGCMGCSGCATCCATGCSGCKGACACCCCCGCCCAGCCCACCCACCCAGCCCCTGACAGTTTCCTGTGGCCTGCACCGCAGGAAGAGAAAGAAGAAGAGCGAAAAGCAACAGCA
>NZ_JBFTNR010000912.1:0-1365 GCF_056665995.1 Stenotrophomonas sp. 05L44_2 | reverse complement strand
ACCAGGATGCGCTTGTCGGCGGCGATGGCTTGCACCAGCAGGTCCACTGCTGCGTCGATGCCGGTCAGCAGTTCCGGCGCATGCAGGTTGCCGAGCTTGGGCAGGGCCAGCTCCGGCGTGTGCGCACCACGTGCGGCATACAGGCGGGCCAGCAGGGGCAGCGTGCCCTCCGGCCAGCTACCGGGCACGGCCGCATCGCGACGGCGGATCATCGGCGTATCGGAAGACGGCRGCACAGCATCGGCGGCAAGGGACATCGGCATCGCCGGGTTGCGGAAGACCCGCGCATGATACCCCGCTCGGCTCGCCAGGCTCTTCCGGGCTTGGCGCAAGCGTGGCGATCGCCCATGCTTGTTCGCTTCTGAAACGGAATTCGCCATGTACCGCCTGCTGTCCGTACTGCTTGCCAGCCTCCTGCTGCCACTTGCTTCCCAGGCCGCAAACACGCCGCCAACCCCCGGTATCGAGTTCGTACACCACGACTGGTTCCTGGCCTGCGACAACACCGGCACCTGCCGTGCAGCCGGCTACAGCCCTGAAAAGGCGGACAGCCTGCTGGGCCTGATGCTGGAACGTGCCGGCGGCCCCGGGACGGCAGTGAAGGCGCGGCTGCGGGTCGGTGAGGATGGCGAAAGTGCAGTGCCTGAAGGTTCAATGCGCCTGCACGTGAACGGCCGTGATCTGGGCCCAGTGCAGGACACCGGGGCCGACGAGGCAGTGATGCTGCGGCCGGCGCAGGTAGAAGGCCTGCTGGCCGCCCTGCCCGGCCAGGCCCGTATCGAGGTGATCGACAGCAGGGGCACGCGCTGGCCGATTTCCGATCGTGGTGCCGCCGCGGTGCTGCTGAAAATGGACGAGGTCCAAGGGCGCGTGGGCACGCCCGGTGCGCTGGTACGCCGCGGCACGCGTGCCGAAGCGAGCGTGCCCGCCGCAGTGGCCAAGCCGGTGATCGTGCGCGGCGCGCTGGCGGCCGGCCGCCCCGGCGATAGCGAGCTGGGCAGCAGCGAAGCGCTGCGCGACGYGCTGATTGCCACGCTCGGCGACAACGACGACTGTCCGCGCCTGATCGAGTACAAGGGGACGCCGGACATGGTGATCGAGCGGCTCGACGAGCATCATGTACTGGTGCAGGCGCTGTGCCAGATGGGCGCGTACAACTACAGCAATGGCTTCTGGATCGCGCGCGATCAGCCGCCGTTCGCACCTGAGACGGTCACGCTGGAGGCAGAAGGCTTCTCGCGCTCCGATCGCACGTTGTACGCGCGCTACAAGGGCCGCGGCATCGGCGACTGCGTTTCTGGCTGGGACTGGGCCTGGGATGGCCGCAGATTCCAGCCAAGCAGTGCATTCAGTACCGGCCTGTGT
>NZ_JBFTNR010000911.1:0-1366 GCF_056665995.1 Stenotrophomonas sp. 05L44_2 | reverse complement strand
GACGGGCTCGGGGGAGGGAAATCTGTTTCCACCCTATCCCCGAAACGGAGCGTTCAATAGATACAGATGCCGGCCAATCCACTGCGACAGGCTGTGGGCGGTGAATCAGTCGTCCCAGCCGGCCAGCGCCAGCTTGCCGATGGTGCGGCCGCCGGCCAGACGCTGATGCGCGGCATCCAGGTTGGCCGCATTGATCGGGCCCAGCACTTCGCTCAGCGTGCCGCGCAACTGGCCCGCGTCGATCATGCTGGCGGCGCGGTTGAGGATGCGGTGCTGCTCAATGCGGTCGGCGGTGGCAAAGCGCGCGCGGGCGAACATGAATTCCCAATGGATGCCGATGCACTTGGCCTTGTAGGGATCGCCGATGCGCAGCGGGCCGCGGGGTTCCACGATCAGGCCTACATGTCCCTGTGGTGCCAGCAGCTGGCCCAGTTCGTCCCAGTAGTGATCGGTGTCGGCCAGGTTGAGTGCCACCTGCACTTCGTCGAAGCCAAGCGCCTGCAGCTGCGGCAAAAGGGGCTGGCGATGGTCGATGACATGCTGGGCGCCCATCCGCCGGCACCAGTCGATCGAGGCTTCACGCGAGGCGGTGGCAATGACCTCAAACCCCGCGTGGTGGGCCAGCTGGATCGCCATCGAGCCGACGCCGCCGGCACCACCGATCACCAGCAGGCGCTGGCCGGCGTGGCGGCGATCATCAAGCTGCAGGGGCATGCGCTGGAACAGCAGTTCCCAGGCAGTAAGGGTGGTCAGCGGCAGTGCGGCCGTTTCGGCGAAATCGAGGGTGGTCGGTTTGCGTGCCACCAGCCGCTCATCCACCAGCTGATACTGTGCATTGCAGCCAGGGCGGGTGACATCTCCTGCGTAGTAGACCTCGTCACCGGAGGCGAACAGGCTGGCCTCCTCGCCCATCGCTTCGACCACCCCTGCCGCGTCCCAGCCGAGAATGCGCGGGGTATCCAGCGACGCGGCCGACGTGGCTGCACGCAGCTTCCCGTCGACGGGATTGACGGAAAGTGCTTCGACGCGGATCAGCAGGTCACGGCCACGTGGCGGCTGCGGCGGTGGCAGCACCAGATCGCGCAGGGCAGGGGCGGAGTCACGGCACAGGGCGACGGCTTTCATTGCAGCTCCAGCTCGGTTCCTGTCTGCATCATAAGGTTCCTCACCTCGATGGGCGCGCGCTGAATCGCTTTGTGACAATCAGCGTCAAAACTGTCGCATCTGGCTCTTAAACCCTTCCAAACCCTTGTGGTGTGTGGGTCTTGCGGATTTTCATCATCCTGTATAGGGTTTCAACGTCGGGCCGGTAGCCGGTCGCGCACGACGCTTCACATGTTACGGGACTGTTAACATGACCTTCACC